>JAJTEZ010000203.1 GCA_021298335.1 Saprospiraceae bacterium
ACTTAACGGGAAAAATCGATGGAAATGAACGCTAAAGCACCACATTTACCTGCACTCACGGGAATCTGGTTTTGTGCTATAATGACATTGGGAGGTGTGGGTGCTGTCGACGCACAGTCGGCCCACAAGTTACTTCGGGAAGGGGATGCTTTTTACGATAAGAAAGAGTTTGCCGAAGCAGAAAAGTCATACCGCAAAGCAGAGGCTGCGGGCAAAGGCAGTGACTACAACCTCGGCAATACACTCATGCAGCAGGAAAGGTATCCGGAGGCTGTGAAGGCGTACGGCGACGCTGTGCAAAAGGCGGGCACTGCGGCAGAAAAGGCAGATGCTCTCCACAACCAGGGCAATGCGTATTTTCAGATGAAAGACTACACCAAAAGCATCGATTCGTATAAGCAGGCGCTGACACTCGATGCAGAATCAGCTGATACGCGGGAGAATTTGGCACTGGCTAAGTGGCAGCTCAAAAAACAACAACAGCAGGAGCAGCAACGCCAACAGCAAAATAAAGAGCAGCAACAACAAGAAAAACAGGAAGAAAAGCAGCAACAACCGCAGGATAAAGGAAAGCAGCAACAGCAGTCATCCGGAGACAAAAACCTGGAGAAAGAGTCTCCTAATCAGGAAGACCCCACGCCGCAGAATTCTCAAAACAAACCCTCTGCCGCTGATGAAAAACTCCTGCAACTCATGGACCAGGAAGAACGGCGCGTGCAGCAAAAATGGCACCAGCGTAATGGAAAGAAAAAGCCGAGGGACAAGGATTGGTGAGGTTGGATTTTTGGGAATTGCCTATTTTTTGTGCTTTCAAAATAAAAGTCATGTGTCTCATTGATTTCAATGACTAAAACGATACTCCAACGGTGTTTTCCCTGTCTTTTGCTTGAATAATCTGCTAAAATACTGTGGATATTCAAATCCCAGGGAAAAAGCCACCTCACTTACAGACTGATTTGTCTGCATCAAAATATTTTTTGCTTGCTCAATAATGAAATAATGTATGTGGTCCTGTGCATTCAGGCCAGTCTCTCGTTTCAAAAGATCACTCAGGTAATTGGGGGATAAGTTTACTTTACCTGCCAGTTCCTTCACTGTGGGTACACCTGAGTTCCTGGTCTCTTCGTTTTCAAAATATGCCCGGAGGATGTGGTCTACCTTTGAGACAACGTCCAAATTTGCATTTTTCCGTGTAAAAAACTGTCGACTGTAGTATCTGGCACAGTAGTTTAGTAGTAATTCGATATTGGAAACAATCAAATCCTGGCTGTAGCCATCCATATTTTGAGTTAATTCAACCTGAATTTTCAGTATGCATTCATAGAGCAGTTGTTTTTCCTTATCTGAAAGATGCAATGCTTCCGATATTTCGTATGAAAAGAATGTGTATTCTCTCATTTTTCCGCCCAATGACGTGCCCCTGATAAAATCGGGATGAAAAAACAAGCCCCAACCCAACATGTCTTCGTTTACTTCAATATCATTATCTATGGTCACAATATGGTTGGGAGCAATACATACAAGGCTTCCATCCTGAAAATCCAATGCCTTCCTACCATATCGAATGTGATTCCGACAGTAATTTTTGAATAAAATGGAATAAAAACTCGGCTTGATTCTGACGTCTTCAGTCGCATGATCAGCAAGTTTGCTAAAATCTACCACTGCAACCAACGGATGCTCAGCAAAGCCCAATTTCAAAAATCTGTACAGATCAGAAATGGTTTTTAAATGGATTAAGTCACTCATACTGGTTTAAAATGAACATACATTAACGATGACGCAGGAATTTAAATCTGTAACGAAATACTAAAAATTTGCGAGCAATTTTTTTGAATAGCTCGAGCCAAAAAACACAGCCGAGTCGGGCAGTACAGAGAGGATTTTTAATGACAGGTTAAGCCTAAATAACTGAAATTCAAAGAGTTTCTTACCTGACCAACTCACTAAGTCACAATTTAAAAAACTTTTTGTTCATGCTGACGATAAACTTGTATCCGAACCATTGATTCAGGAATGCGTACATTTTTGCATCTTTTCCTGCCATATATCGCAGAGTACTTTTCCCATCAGTGGCTGCTTGAAAAATGACATTTGTCACGACACTTGCGGGCGATGCATTTTTGACCATTGCAGGTAGAGCTGCCGTAATTTTATCGACAATGTTTTGATATTCCTTTAAATTACCATCATGGCTAAAGTCAAATGAGCGACCTGCAAAATCCGTTGCAATGGCACCTGGTTCAATGATTTTCACCTTTCCCCCAAACTGTTCAACCTCATACCTCAAGGATTCTGAAAGTCCCTCAACGGCAAATTTTGTCCCGTGATACAATGAACCCAATGGAAAAGTCATTTTCCCACCCATGGATGAAACATTGATGACGATTCCACTTTTATTTTGCCTGAAATGCGGCAGAATAGCTCGCGTTACATCGATTAATCCAATCACATTGGTATGAAACTGGCGTAAAATCCTCTCTCTTGGAAAAGACTCCAGTGGCCCATACGCCCCATAGCCGGCGTTATTGAGAAGAACATCAATAGTCCCAAACTGCTGAATTCCCTGACGAATGGCGCTTTCGATAGACTCCAGATCTAACACATCCAGGCGCGTGACCAATACATTATGCAATGCTTTTAACTCTGTTTCCTTTTCCGGATTTCTCATCGTTGCAACAACATTCCAGCCTTTTTTGTGAAAAAATTTAGCCGTTTCTTTTCCAATTCCGCTGCTTGCTCCCGTGATTAAAATGGTTTGCTTCATTTTTTTTGAATTTTAGAATGCAAAGTTCTGCCATTCATCAAGGCATTCCGGATACAAAATCATGTTGTTTGTATACTAAATCATGTTTTTGCGTTAGAGACATCCCACTTTTCCTGGCGGATTCCCATTTATGTTTGAGAGATCAAGTGTATCTTTGCACGAGATCAGGGGTGTAGAAATTCTGGAAATTTTAAACTATCATATCTAATAAATTTGCTGATTGAAATGAAAACCAATAGAAATCAATATAGGCCTCAGATTTTAGTATTTCACCACAACAAACAAACATTTATGAACCGTACCCTCTTTTTTCTTTTGATTGCCACTGCCTGGTTTGCAGCTTGTAAAAACAATGCCGAAGCTCCTGCCGGCGATGGTGTACATTTTGGCGCAACCATCGACTCTACAGGAAGTATCCCTTACACTGCCCTCCTCTCTCAAATGGCCTCCGCCGACTCAGTCAATGCCAAAGTCAGGATTATGGGTTTTTCATGCCCAAAGATCTGGCTGGACAGCAAGTCGTCATGCTCGGCAAGGCGTACAGAGAAACCACCTCGGTGGAAGACCTGAAGCATTTTGCGGAGGACGAAGGGAAATCAGCAGAGGAAATCGCAGCCATCACCGAACCAAAAACGGAGCTGAAGTTTATGGCTTCCGGGGTGATGATCCTAAAATGACAACCTGACCGGTCCGTCAGTCATCAGGTCGATTTTGTAGCAGGTTTTTGACTGCCAGAGCTCTCCGGCACGAAGCAGCGTGGAGGGAAACTCCTCGTGGTTGGGGCTATCGGGAAAGTGCTGTGTCTCCAGGCAAAAGCCTGCGTGCTTGCAGTACATGCCGCTTTTGCCCATGACACCGGCCAGCCAGTTGCCGGTATAAAACTGCAGTCCTGGCTGATCGGTAAATACACTCAGCCGTCGGCCGGAAACGGCTTCTTCCACGATAGCCACAGCTTCTGTCCATGCGTGCTGCCCTAAAATGTAGTTATGGTCATAGCCGGCTGCAATCTGCATGGACGCTTCTCCGGCTTCTATGTCCCGACCGATGGGCTTCCGGCGCCTAAAATCCAGCGGCGTATTGCGGATGTCTACAAACAGTCCGGTAGGAATGATGTCGTGGTCTGTCTCGGTCACACTGTCGGCAAAAATCTGCGCTTCGTGTTGCAGTATATCCGGTTGTAGGCCTCCTGAAAGGTTGAAATACGGGTGTGAGGTCAGATTAATCACCGTATCCTTGTCTGACATGGCTTGGTACTCAATCAATAGTTCTCCGCATTGCATCAGTGTATAGGTCACCTTCACCTCCAAAGTTCCCGGATAGCCTTCTTCCCCATCCTCAGACAAGGTAGATAGCTGCAATGATGGTCCGGCGGGAGTGTCAGTTTGCGTCGCTTGCCACAATTTTTTATCAAAACCGACAAAGCCACCATGCAACTGGTGCGGCGGAAAATTGGGTGACACCCTGATTTCCCTGCCGTCCAACAGGAATTTCGCCTGGCCGATGCGGTTGGCATAACGGCCCACGATGGCGCCAAAATATGGGTGAGTCTGTGTGTAATCCTGCCATTCGGCACATCCGAGCAAGACATCCTCACGCTTTCCGGACCTGTCAGGAGCGAGCCACCGATGGATGATGCCTCCAAAATTGGTGACGGCCAGTTCATGCCCGGCATCATTTTGCAAGCTGAAAATTTCTGCCTTTCGGCCATCAGGCAACAGAAAATCTCCATTCAATTCGACCATATATCATCATTTTTCGTCAAATATAATCAATTGACTATCTATTTATAAAGTATAAAATTCATCGTAATATTACAAAAATACGCAATTCCGGAACTTTAACACTTAATTAATAGTTTATTTGCAATCCGCGGTTTATATTTGCCCTAATAAATCCTTTGGTTATGGAGAGAGGTGTACTTTTACTCGTTTTCATGTTTTTTGCTTTCATCGCAAGTAGTCAGCAAAGAATGGGTTTCGGTTATTCACTGGAAACTGAGCAGGCAGAAATCAAGGTATTTCCCAACCCCGCCACGGATTATTTTCAAATCAGTCACATCCCCCAGGCAAAAAGAGTTGTGGTGAGGAATATTGCTTCTTCAGTCAGGACATTTTCATATGTGCCTAATTCACAGTACGACATTGCAGACCTGCCAGCAGGAGAGCATTCTGTCGTAGTTTTAGATGAAAAGGGTAAAATACTGAAGGTACTGCGTCTCCAGGTAGGTGCGTATCGTCCATAATCTATCCATCACTGATATTTTAATACCACACATGCAGAAGTTTCAATCAAACGCGTGGGGTCTCGTATGGTCCCTTGTTATTGTTTTTCAGGGAATGGGCTTCGGTCAGATTGGTCATTATCCCAATCCGCTCAACATGACAGCAGCTGCTGACAGCCTGGATACCAAGCTGGAGATTTATTTTACCAACTCCAAGGACACCACATACAACGTCTACTGGAAACTGGAAAAGGACGCCTCCACCTGGCAGCAGGATTGGTCAACATATATCTGCGACCTGGAAGTTTGTTACAACATCAACCAGGACAATAGCAGTCCCAACCTTCCCAATAAATTCAAAAAAGGAACGCACAAGTTTGAATTTCACTTCCTTCCAAAGGGAAAGCCAGGCTGTTCCAGACTAACACTCAAATTGTATAGCGACAAGAATTTTACCCAGGAGCTCTATTCCTGCGACATCAATATCAACAATTGTCCTGTAGGCATCTACCACACACCCAATCCGCTGACTATGACAGTGAGCAAGGATACCCTGGACAAGAAACTTGAGATTTCGTTTACCAATACACGGGATACTCTGTACAATGTGTTCTGGAAACT
>JAJTEZ010000040.1 GCA_021298335.1 Saprospiraceae bacterium
TATAAAAACAATGTTGATGGTTTGATTTTATCAGTACCTCAATCTCCATCCAAGGGTATTCCAGGCAACAGTGTAGCTGCCAACGTGGGTTCCATGGTGAACTCAGGAATTGAACCTGAGTTTGGACCAGCATTTACTGTGTTAGCATAAGAAATATTTGTTCCAACTTTCACATTCTTCATCAGCTGGTGGTCAAGGTTCAAGCGGGATGAAGTTCTGTCAAAAGAGCTTCCTTTCAAAAAACCCTCCTGCTCAGTGTAACCAACGGACAAATAATAAGTAGTTGCATCATTCCCCCCTGAAAAATTCAGGTTGTGGTTATGAGAGAATCCTTTCTGATGCGTTTGGTCGTACCATCTGGTATCTATCGGATTGCCATTGACGTCCTGACCACCAATATACCGGGCAGCGTTGTTGGCGTTTGCCAAAGCCTCATTTTTTACTTCCAGGTACTGAGACGCATTGAGCATATCAAATAAACGTAATGCTTCGGTTTGACCTACCCAACCATCATAGCTCACACGTGTGCTACCCTTTTTTCCTTTCTTAGTAGTAATTAAGATCACACCGGCAGCAGCTCTTGAACCATAAATCGCGCTTGCAGAAGCATCTTTGAGAATCTCAAAGCTCTCAATATCTGCCGGATTGATGTTTGCCAGTGGGTTGTTGGCTGCTGAATTCACAGACAAGTCGCCTGAGTAGGTTGGCACACCATCAATCACAATCAAAGGCTGTGAATTGAGGTTAATGGAGTTTGTTCCTCGGACACGAATGACAGGAGGATTATTCAATACGCCATTCGGTGTAGTAATCTGTACTCCAGCAGCCCTACCCTGCAGTGCCTGGTCAAAGCTCTGAACAGGAGCAATCGCTATGTCAGCACCTTTGATAGAGGCCACAGAGCCTGTCAGATCAGCCTTGCGCTGGATACCATACCCAACAACGACTACTTCCTCCAAAAGCTTACCTTCTGAAAGCGTAATTGACATGTTGGCTGTCATACCGCTCACGGAGACCTCCTTGGAATTGTAGCCGGCGTAGCTTAACACCAACACGGATACTGAAGCTGGGACATCAGTTACTGTACCGGACACCATCTTCTGAGCCTGAACAAGAAAGGTCAGACCCATGAATAAAAACAATGTTAACAATCGTTTCATTAGTGAACTAATTTGGTTATGAAAAAATACTATTCGGTTATTTATAACACAAAAGTGAATAAATTGTTAACCGATAGTTAAATAAAAGCAAATTAAATTTGAATTCATTTACAAGAAACACCCCTGTTCATTGCTTACATATCTATGAGGCTTAGCTCCGTGAATGCGGTATAAATCAGAATAATTTGCCATAAATTTACTACATTTGCAAGGACAAAATCTGGCATGCAATACATGAATCTGAAATTTCTCCACTACCCAAGAATTCTGTTGCTGCTTGTTGTTTATCTGAACTTCCTTACAGCTATGTTTTCTCAACTCACAAATAAGATTGAAATTCAAGGCCATCGCGGATGTCGTGGGCACTTTCCCGAGAATACAATTGCGGCTTGCGTTGAAGGATTAAGAATGGGAGCCTCCACATTGGAAATTGATGTTGTCATCAGCAAAGATAATCAAGTGATTGTCTCTCATGAACCATATTTTTCACATCTCATTTCTACCCACCCTACAGGTTTGGTAATCACAAAAGATAATGAAAAAAGCTTCAATATCTACCAGATGAATGTGTCAGAAGTGCAGAAGTTTGATGTAGGACAAAAAGTTCATCCCGACTTTCCCACCCAACAACCTTCCCCGGCTTTTAAACCAACATTGCAACAATTAGCAGATGGAGTTCGCGAAGCTGAAAAACATTTCAATCTGCCGGAAGTCAGGTGGAATATCGAGATCAAACGCAACCCGGCTTTTGACGAAGTTACACACCCTGACCCGGAAACATTTGTGCGACTCGTTGTTGAAGCAACAAAAAATGCCGGACTGCTTGAAAAATGCAATTTCCAGTCATTTGACCCGCAAATCTTACGTATTCTGAAAGAATCCTTCCCCCAGACAACCCTGGCATTCCTTGTACATACTCACAAATTGCCAGATGAACATTTTACTGAATTAGGCTTCGTTCCTCACATTTACAGTCCGCATTACAGTCTGATTTCTCAAAATGTTGTCAAAACCTGTCATCAAAAAGGAGTCAAAGTTATCCCTTGGACAGTCAATGAAATGGATGCAATCAGAGAAATGATTGAATACGATGTCGATGGCATCATTTCGGATTATCCGGACAGAGTCATTCATGTACTTGGAGAATCGAATAAATAAACAATCCAGGGAATGCCTTTGATCCGAACGGAAGAATACAAACCGAATTTTTTATTCAGAATCGGCCATGTAAACACCATATATCCGCACTTTTTCAGAAAATCACCAAATCCTTGGCAACATCGATTGCGGGTATCGACTCCGGATCTTGATTTTTTTGATGTCGACTGGATCGTAACGCCTCCGAATCAAAACCTATTAATATTATTGCATGGCCTGGAGGGGTCCTCAGCCTCACCCTACATGAAAGCCTTTGGCGCATGTTTCAGTCAAGGAGGCTACGATGTTGCTGCCATCCATTTTAGGTCGTGTAGTGACCAGATAAACCATTCACGAACCTTGTATCACTCTGGTTTTACAGAAGATCTTGCTTTTTTCTTGCAACACCATACGAATCAATACAAACGGGTTTACATCTGCGGCTTCAGCCTGGGAGGAAGCGTCACATTAAATTTTGCTTCAAGATTCGCATCTCAAATGCCTGAATTTATCCAAGGCTTCGCAGCTGTATCAGTACCATTGGATTTGGTAAAATCAAGTGCACAGCTAAAAAAATGGGAAAACCTGCCTTATACCAGACGATTTCTATCCACTCTAACACAGAAAATACGTTTGAAAAGCTCCCAGTTTCCGGATAAAATCGATGCTGGGGCTTTGAATCATATCAGGAGTTTATGGGATTTTGACGAGCATTACACAGCTCCATTACATGGTTTTCAGTCAGCACAGGATTATTATGAAAAATGCAGTTCACTGCCCTTTCTAAACGATATAACAGTCCCCACATTGATCGTAAATGCCAAAGATGATAGCTTCCTTTCAGCGAATTGTTTCCCTGCAGCACTTTCTCAAAAACACCCGTATCTCCATCTTTTAACTCCAGATTTTGGAGGGCATGTAGGTTTTAGTTCTTTGAACAAGAAACAGTATTGGATCGAACGAATTGTACTGGATTTTTTTGAATCCATAAACAAAAACCTGTCAAATTCATTCATTCTTAATAAATAGTCTTTTCATCATTTGAAGCATCTACCTTTTTCTAAAATCCTTCGGATTAGCGCACTTTTCATTTTTCTGACAGGCGAAGTGAATGAAATGCTTGCACAAATTGTCGGTAAAATTACTGATGAAAAAGGCATCCCTTTGTCTTATGCTGCCGTATATCTGGAAGGCACATCGACAGGTACTGTGAGCAACAGTGAAGGGCGGTACATTCTTGAGATTGCAGCTGAAGGAGAATATCAGCTTGCTTTTCAGTTTGTAGGATATAAGCAAGTGAGTAAAAAAATCAGCTATCAGGGCACTACTGTCGTTCTGGATGTCATTTTGCAACCAGAGGAATACGTGCTGGACGAACTTGTAATTACAGATGCCAAAGAAGATCCTGCCTATCCAATCATGCGGAAAGCGATCAGTAAAAGGGAGTATTACAGACAGCAGGCACGCAATTTTGAAGCAGATTTATATGTCAAAGGCGTAGTCAAAATCCTGGAAACACCAGAAGAAATTCTGGGTCGAAAAATCGGCAATATGGGAGGCATCCTGGATTCGACAAGACAAGGAATCATTTATCTCTCAGAATCAAAATCAAAGTTTTATTGCCTGAGCCCTGAAAAAACGAAGGAAGTCATGGTTTCATCCATACGATCTGAAGGTAACGGGCTCTTTACAGCGAATCAGTTTTCCTGGGCTTCGTTTGACCTGTACAATGAATATCTATCATTCAGCAGAACCATCGTTTCTCCATTGGCCGATAATGCATTTTCGCATTATAACTTCAGGCTGGAGGGAGCAATTCTCGACGAAAGAGGAAAAATTGTCAATAAAATCAGTATCATTCCTAAGTCTAAAAATTCTCCTTTGCTTGAAGGTACCCTTTATATCGCGGATGATTTGTGGAATATTTACAGCACCGAGTTACATCTCTATGGGAATGTATTGAAAAACACGTTTTTAGACACCATACACATAAAACAGGTCTATGTGCCTGTGGCCAGCCCGGATACCTGGAAACTATTCAGCCAGGTATTTACCTTCCGGGCAGGACTACTCAATGTAAAAGTCGGGGGAAATTTTACCTATATTTTTTCAAACTATACGTCAGGTGTGGATGTCTCCAAGCATTTTACGGATAACGAAACATTCAGGGTGGAACAAAATGCATTAAACAAGGACACCGCATTCTGGAAGGAAACGAGGCCGATCCCCCTGACGACCGAAGAAACCATGGATTATACTCGGAAAGATTCGTTGCAAAAAATCTGGAATTCCGAGGTGTTTCGCGATTCAGTGGACAGAGAAAACAACAAAGTAAAGTGGCTTGATCTCGTCAGTGGTTACACTTATCAAAAAAGCCGCAAAAACATTCAATTGAGCCTACCCTCTCCATTGTCTACCATTCGGTTTAACGCCCTGGAAGGGTTTAAGGCAAGTCTGGAAGCAAAATGGGAAAAGGAGGATTCCCTCGCTAGAAAATGGACAATACAGCCAGGCCTTGATTATGGATTTTCTGATAAGACTGTAAAACCGCGATTGTTGGTCACTCACATTTATGACAATTATAATCAGGGAAAAATCACAGTGGCCGGCGGAATGCACAACCAGCAATTTGAACCAAGAGAGCCCATTACCGAAAGAAACAACACCTGGAATTCCTTGTGGAATAAACGAAATACAATCAGAATGTTCAGGCACCATTACTTCCGGGTCGAGTTTAGCCGGGAAGTATTAAACGGATATTACTTAACCCTTCGTTCTGGCTATTCTGACCGCAGGCCGGTCAGTGTGATGACTCAATACAGTTTTAGGAAAAAAGAAGAAGATTATGCTGAGAATATTCCAAGAGCTGATCTCAATCCAGACGTCTATCAGGCAAGGCGTTTCTGGAAAAATCAGGTTTCTCTTCTCATCCGCCCCGGACAAACTTACAGCAGTTATCCTAACCGAAAAGTCAGGGATATTTCTGATTGGCCAAATGTATATCTTGATTATGAGCACGGCATACCTTTGGATGATCAGACTTCATGGTATCAAAAAGCAGTGGCCAGGATCAGAGACGAATATGTCAGTCTGAGACTGGCAGGCTATTTTAGCTACAATGTTGAAATTGGAACAAGGCTCTCCGGAAACATTCAATACTTTGGCGACTATTTTCATCCCATGGGAAATGAATTACTATCGCCCATTGACTTGGATATGGCCAGCTTTAATTTAAAGCCTTACTATGAATACAGTACAAATGAGTATTATACACAGATGAACTTCAGGCATCATTTTAATGGTTTGATTTTTGACAGAATTCCGCTGATCAATAAAACCAGCTTAAAACTTGTCGTTGGCGGAGGCGTTTTGCATGTGCCTGACAAGAGTATTTACTCCGAATGCTACATTGGGATAGAAAACGTCAGAGTAGGTCCACTGCAGATCCTGGACGTAGATTACACCTGGGCATTTGCAGGCTCCCAATTCAGGGATAAGGGCATTACGATTCGCTTATCGAGCATTTTCAAGAATTAGGATTAGCTTCATCGCCCTCTGAAAAATTGACTCTTGACATGTACAGGATAATAAATCCGGCAAACAGTAGTAAAATTTCGAGAAGGATACTCCAGACCCCCAGTTCATAAATCGCTCCGAGCAGCGTGATTCTCAATCCAACCATGGAGAAAATGATAGAAAGAATGCCCAGCCCAAAGAGAATAAAGCCCAAAATTGTCGAGAATTGCCGATTCATAAAGAGATTGATTTGAGACATTCAACAAAATTGATGCAAAAAAGATTTGCTCTCTGACGAAACAGCTACTATTGCAAGATCCTTAAAAAATCCATTACTTTTGTGTCTGGAAGAACAGACATGATGGATGTCACTGAGCAAGGAGTAAAAATCATTGAATGCCCTCGCGATGCGATGCAAGGACTTCATGGTTTTGTACCCACCGAAGTAAAAGTCAATTATCTCAACACCTTGCTGAAGGTGGGCTTTGACACGCTTGATTTTGGCAGTTTTGTTTCACCCAAAGCTATACCTCAGATGAAAGATACCGCGGAGGTGCTTGAAAAACTACAACTTCATGACACACAAACCAAATTACTAGCAATTATCGCAAATACACGAGGCGCTGAGCAGGCGGTCCGCTTTCCGCAAATTACATACATTGGGTATCCGTTTTCCATATCTGAAACCTTTCAATTGCGCAATACCAATGCAACGATCCAGGAATCTCTGGATCGACTTCGGGAAATTATTGAACTTGCGAACCGGTACAACAAGGAAACAGTCGTGTATATTTCCATGGGCTTCGGAAATCCTTATGGTGATCGATGGAGTGCCGAAATTTGCCAGCAATGGGTAGATCAACTAATTGGCCTGGGTGTTGGCACTATCGCACTCTCGGATACAATTGGAATCGCCACGCCCGACAGCATCGCCTACCTGTTTAAAAATCTAATCCCTAACTACCCTGACATCGCGTTTGGAGCACACTTACATACTCAGCCACACAATTGGAAAGAAAAGATAGAAGCAGCCTGGAAACATGGTTGTCGCCGGTTTGACACAGCGATTCAAGGCTACGGAGGATGTCCTATGGCAAAGGACGATTTAACAGGAAATATGCCTACTGAAAAAGTATTGCATTTTTTTGACGAAATGCACATTGAACTCCCATTAAACTTACCCCAGTTCCGACATGCCTATCAGATGGCCAGCGAACTTTTTCCGGTATATCAATAAATAATAATTCATTGTCATAAAACAAAAAAGGCAATCCTGTTTGGATTGCCTTTTATTTCTGTGTCTCAGACGTTCGTGTTTTTTGTTGAAAGGGGCCGGATCCGGCGACCCGACCCTCTAACTATGAAAAAAACTACTGTCTCCTAATGACGAAAGTCTATATATCTTTTGAAACTGCTTTCTCAAGTATTTCTTACAAGAATGCAAAAATAATAGTAATCTAATGATTTGTTAAAATTTTTGCCAAACAATTTTAATATTTCACTGAAATATTAAGATCAAATTCATCGTAAATTGTTTTATCACCCAGATTATCAAAAAATGATCCGGAGCCATATCGTACATCAAAGTCAGATCGATCAAGCTTAATCGACGCAGTGGCAACTCCATCTTTTGCATTGGCATTGAATTTAACTTCCTTCGTCGTATTCTTAATAGTGACATCGGCAGTGATTCTGTAATCGCCTGTCAAGTTAGTTGGAACTACTTTCTTAAATTTGATAGAAGCAGTAGGGAAATTGGCCACACCAAAAAAATCATCTGATTTTAAATGACCTTCTAAGCTTTCTTTTCCTTTCCCTGAAAGATCAGTACAATTGATAGAAGCCATATCTATCATAAAATCACCACCTTTGATTACACCATTTTGCACATCCAGTGTACCTGATTTAAACTTTACTGTACCTTCATGCATACCTGTCACCTTGTATCCTTTCCAAAGGATCGTGCTACCAGGTACATTAATAGGTCCTGGCACCGCAGCCTGTGCAACAAATGCAAAAAACGTCAACATCAATGAAAACAAACCTAACTTCATAATTTTAAAATTTTTAAAGTGAATAAATTTAATATTTGTTGCAACAAATGTCAGATAGTAAAAGTTTATGGATTTGTTTTGAAACCTACATTTCTACTAATATTAACATTCATTTAACGGAAACTGGCCTGGATGATTTGTTCAATATGACCTTCTGATTTCAATCCATCAATTCGCTGCCATACACCATATTTTGAAAACCAGGTTAGTTGTCGTTTGGCATATCTTCGTGTTGCAGTTTTAATTTGATCCACAACCTGAAGGTCAGTGTAGCCCATATCCATCCCAGAATACCATTCTCTGTATCCAACAGTTTCGAGAGATGGTAAATGACGGTAAGGCAGAAATGCCATAGCCTCTTGTTTCAAACCTTGTTCAATCATGAAATCTACACGCTGGTTGATTCGATTATACAAAATGTCTCGCGGCACATCAAGAAAAAAAGAATAGATTTCATAGGGCAACACATCCTTTTTCTTTTTCAGGTAGCTACTATATTTTTGTCCGGTAGTAAGGCATACAGAAACAGCTCTCATCAATCTTCGGGGGTTTTGCAGGTCGATTGTCTCATAACATTCCGGATCGAGTTGTTTCAAATGATTCTGCAGTCCTTCAATTCCCAAATTCTCAAAAAGTAGTTCCACGTCCCTACTGACATCTGGAAGCACATCTGGAACCTCATCCCTACCATTCAGAAGCATATCTAGATAAAATCCTGTGCCACCGGCAATGATTGCTACATCATGTTGCTCAAAATACTTCTGTAGTTCCAGCCTGCACTCTATCGCATATTGAGAAGAACTATAGGCTTCATGGATGGAAATGTGGTTGATAAAATGATGCTGCACCAAGGATAGCTCAGTCACTGAAGGTTTAGCCGTACCAATTTCAAGTTCACGATACAGTTGCCGGCTATCCGCAGAAAAAATCTCACAACCAAGAGTTGTTGCCAGATTCAGTGCCAACGCAGACTTCCCCGACGCAGTTGGCCCACCAATGACAATCACTTTTTTCTTCTCCAACGTATGCTTAAATTGTCAAAATCATCAATTAAAAACAAAATAAAAAAGTTCTCTAACAACGAAATCAATTCTTATTCAAAATCTATCAGTAGATTTACATTCTGAAACAGAAATGTGCAGGAATGTTTTATAAATTTGCAAAAGTAGTCATTACCATCATGCTGAGGCTCTTCTTCCGAAGAATCTATGTATCTGGAACTGAACACATCTCTTCAAAAAAGCCCCAGCTTCTCGCAAGCAACCACCCCAACGGCTTCATTGAACCCCTGGTGATGGCATGTTTTTTCCCAAAGCCATTGTATTTTTTAGTCAGAGGCGACGTCTTTGACAATGCGCTGATACGCCCTATTCTTCGGGCAACCAATCAAATTCCAATTTTCCGGTTCAGGGATGGCTTTTCAAGGCTTAGAGAAAATACAGGTACGATGGAAGAAAGTATCCAGGTACTTCTGGAAAACAAAAACTTACTCATCTTTGCTGAAGGAGGCACAGAAAGTATCAAGAAATTACGACCCTTGCAAAAAGGAATTGCCCGAATCGCTTTTCAGGTGTTGGATAAAAATCCACAGTTACCGCTTGAAATTTTGCCAGTCGGAGTAAACTTCACCTATCCCTTTCGTTTTGGAGAAGAAGTAATGATCCGTATTGGTCCTCCAATTCAGGCAACAGATTACTACCCGCTTTACCTTGAAGACAAAAACAAAGCAGTCGATCTGCTCTTGTCAGACATCTACAAGCAAATAAAGCCTCAGGTCATCCATCTGGAAGACCAACATCGAATTCACGTATTCGAAAAGTTAGCCATTCTCACAAGAAATTTATTTTCTGATCCGTACTTTTTTTTTCTTTCTAAAAATGACGTCCGCCTCCAGACAGAGAAAAACCTGGCCGAAAGTGTCGACGCACTCTCAGAACATGATCTGGAAGGTATCCGAAAAGACATCAGGGATCTTGAAGGAAGCCTGAAGCAACATCGCCTCGATGACTCCTTTTTTACAAAAGCAAAAATCACCTGGGTAAAAGGGTTTCTGCTCATCCTATTGGGCTTACCTGCACTGGCAGGGTACTTGTTGCACATCGTCCCTTTACTTGGAGCCAAAAAGTTCACAAATTCAAAAGTGAAACACAGAGAATTTGTCTTGTCTATCCTCCTGGTGGCAACACTGGTCCTGACGACAGTCTCTTACTTCATATACCTGGTTTTCTTTTCAATGTACCACTTACCTTTCACCTGGTTTCTTGCAATTCCCGCTCTGGGCTTTTGCACATTTTCAGTCAAGCTAATCTGGAGATCAGTTCATTTTAGGAGTCAAAACACAATGAATGAAATCCATACACATGCAAAAAAAGTCCTGCAGTATGTATCCTGAACACAGCTTTAAGATTTTGATTTTAGTACTAACTTTCTCACTATTTCAGGGAGATTGCGTTTGCCAGTATTCAAACAAAAAGCAGAACGGGAATTATGCCCTCGTCATTCATGGTGGAGCGGGAACAATTGATAAAAACAACATGGATGCGGCCACCGAAAAAGCCTACCAGGATGCCTTGAATCAGGCCCTGGATGCGGGAGAAAAAATACTCCAGAGTGGAGGCAAAAGTATTGACGCAGTAGAAGCGGCCATTGTTGTCATGGAAAACAGTCCGCTGTTTAATGCCGGAAAAGGGGCTGTGTTTACATTTGATGGTCGGAACGAACTTGACGCCTCCATCATGTCGGGTGTCAATCAAACCGCCGGTGCTGCCGGAAGTGTGACCACAGTAAAGAACCCTATTAAACTGGCACGTGCCATTATGGAACAATCCGAACACGTCATGATGATCGGAAAAGGAGCCGAAGAGTTTGCACAGCGTTGCAACTTGGAAATTGTGGATCCTTCCTATTTTTATACAGAAAGAAGGTGGCAGAGTCTGAAGAAAGTTCAGCAGGAAAACAAAGATTCCACAGCATTATCTGAAGATGAAAAAGGTAATAAGAAGAACGGCACTGTAGGTTGCGTAGCATTGGATATGTATGGAAATATCGTGGCAGGAACTTCTACGGGAGGCATGACAAACAAGCGTTTTCAACGACTGGGAGACGCACCCATTATCGGTGCTGGCACCTATGCTGACAATGCTACATGTGGTGTGTCATGCACCGGTCATGGAGAGTATTTTATCCGATATACGGTGGCACGGGATGTAGCAGCGCTGATGGAATATAAAGGTTGGTCACTGGAAAAAGCCGCAAATTATATTGTCAATGACAAGCTTGTCAAAAAAGGTGGAGAAGGTGGACTGATCGCACTGGACAAAAAAGGCAATGTTGCCATGCCCTTTAATTCATCAGGTATGTACCGCGGATACGCAAAAAAGGGAGAAAGAAAGGTGATGATTTACAAATAATCATCCACCCGCTCGCTCCTGATTAACAGACCAAAATGAAAAAGGAAGATGCTTACCTGGTATAAAGAAATCATCCTGACTGAATGCATCATTTTAATAGTTTTTTGGTGGTCTAATCCATATATTGCATTTTTACTTACAGTAATTCTATGCCCTGTCTTCATTGCAGTCATGTTGATCTCGAAACTGGCAGATTTTTTTGAATCTTCGGGCGTTGAGACAGAATTCTACTCGTTGCTTGCCGGTCTGGCCATAGCACCAATCTTACTCTTATTAGCTGTCTGGTTATCCGGGGGAAACCCTCTCAGTGAATTTTGATTTTCTAAACTCTATACACGACAGCATTGATATGCATACCTGCACCTACAGCAGCAAAGACAATAATATCACCTTGTTGCAGGCTATGTCCTTCCAGATTACCTCTTCGAACCATATCATAAAGCGTTGGGACAGTCGCCACGGAACTATTGCCGAGTTTATGAATATTCATAGGGAGGATACCTTCCGGAAGTGTGCGCTGCCCATGTTGCTTAAATAATGTGCGTATAATAGCTTCATCCAGTTTTTCATTGGCCTGATGAATGAAAAACTTAGAGACTTCATGCACAGATATGCCTGCCTTTTCGAGACAATGGCTAATTGCGGAGGGCACATATTTGATGGCAAATTCGTAGACCTTTCTTCCTTTCATTTTAATGAATCGCAAATCTGTACTGGAAGACGGCTGATAGGAACAGCCGAAATTGATGTAATCCAGCTCGTCACTGCAATATGAAACAGAAGCACAGGAGATGACCCCGGAATTGTCATCCCGGTCGACTGATTCCAACACTGCGGCCCCTGCACCGTCACTAAAAATCATACTGTCACGGTCATGAGTATCAATCACCCTGGACAGAGTTTCACTGCCCACAACCAGAATTTTACCAGCTACTCCCGCTTTAAAAAAAGCATCGGCATGAATTACACCCTGAACCCAGCCCGGACAGCCAAACAAGACATCATATGCCACACAAAATGGATTGTGAATACCCAATTTGTGCTTTAAACGCGCTGCCAGCGAAGGTACTGTATCACTCTGATTCGTACCGAAGGGCACGTCGCCATAGTTATGTGTGTAGATGATTTGATCAAGTGTTTCCGCATCAATGCCTGCATCTGCAATGGCCTGCTTTGATGCGTGAAAAGCCAGGTCTGTGGAGACCTGAGCAGGAGAAGCGTATCTCCTTTCTTCAATGCCTGTAATCTCCTGAAACTTAGTCGTAATCACTTCCGCTGGTGAATCGAGTAACGTGTGGTCCTCAAGATAAAATGATCCACTATGGAAATCAGAATTTTTGCGAATGACCTCTGGAATGTAGGAGCCTGTCCCCGTGATAACTGTTCTTTGCATACACCTCGTTTACTGTGTTTAGGGATTCATGGCTAGGGAAAACAAAAGTAAAGTAAAAAGTCTACATTTGCTAATCAATTCTAAATTTGTTTTTTATGCAATTTATCAGCGAGAACATCATTAACCAAATCCTGGAAACATTTGAACAGCAGGAAACATTTCTTGAAAAAACCCGACAGTTGTGGAATGAGCAACCTGATCTTGCAGAATTTGTCGACGGAGAAAATCAAGGGCTACTCAATGAATCAGAACTGGGACTTCTGCGTTTTTTAACAACACTGATTTATACAGCTTGCCAGCAAGAATCTGCCAAAACAAAACTTTCAGTGCCAGGAAAAGTACTGGAAAATTGTGAAGAAAAGAACTGGGAAATTTTTAACGACCAGACAAACAAAAGCTTTCGTGCCATCCTTGATGTATTTTTTCTAGAATATGCTCAGGAAGACCTGCTGGCTTTGGTTGAAGATACTCTCCAGGATGAAGAGGATGAGGCTATAGTTACGAGCATAGGACGTGAAATCATCTTTATTGCGTGTAAAAGCATTATAGACACCATAGATTTAAGCAACTGAAAAAAGAATTTTATAACAACATGATGTTTTTTTTATAAAAAATCATGTTTGGCACGGTATTCGCATTAGATAAAACAGTTCAGATTTATTTAAGGAATACTTAAGCAAATTGTTACTCGAGACCGGTTAAGGGGAATTAAACCGGTCTCTTTTTTTTTCTCCACTCCCCTATTTGTTACCCATATTAATCTTTGATAATAACACATCCACGCGTAGTGCTACGTTTCGAGGTGCTTCAATCAGTGCAGGCCTGACCGTATATTCAGAATTCAACAGGTTATTGACTAATGCGGTGATAGTTATTCTTCCCGCCTGATATGACAATCTGCTGTCCAGCAAAGTGTAGCCACTGTTATTAAAATCTCTGTACTGGCCGATGCCAAACAAGTCAATTTCGATGGGAGGTACCTTTTCAAAAGCCTTGTCTACATTGATGACATGGCTTATACGCTGGATTGAAACACCCCATTTCCATTTCCAGAAAGATGCTTCCACATCCATTTTCAACTGGTGTTTTGACCGATATTTGAGCACATTGACAGGTTCTGAAACACTTTTGCGGATCTCTTCCGATGTATCATAATTTTTATACACCGGCTGGATGTATGTATACCCACCAAAGATTTGAACGGGTACAGGCCCTATATATGCTGTCCCTCCGATGCCACCCTCTATACCTGAAATACGCGTATCCCCAATATTCTTTGGCTGAAATCCAATGCGGTTTTGTTCAAACACAAAGGTAAACTCAATCATATCAGTATATTCTGCGACAAAGGCTGAAACATCAAGAAAACCTTTGAAAGCCCCCAAAGAAAGCCCTTGCTTTACACCCAGTTCTGATGTCCAGCCAGTTTCCGGACGCAATGAAGGGTTGGCAAAGATGGAAAAACTGCCAAATGTTGTGGTAACAAATCGTTCAGTAAGCGTGGGATATCGGTATCCCTGCCCAAAAGAAGCGCGAAGCGATCCATAAGGCATGTATTGGTAATTGGCTGAAAATCTGCCGATCATTTTACCATTGGTTACCTGCCCGCCCGGAATCACCACACCCATGAAGTTTTCCGGACTGTTTTGCACAATGTATTCATACCGTGCGCCAGTGGCAAGTGTCCATTTTTCTCCAAATGCTTTATCAAGTTGCAAATATGCAGCGTGATTTTGGCCATAGAATGTTGTATCACCTAAAATCTGGGAATTAGTCTGATTCCATGCCCCTACGACTCCACTGGTCAGGACGGCGTCCCAAGACTTGAATTTTCGCTGAAACTGATATTCAAGGTATTGATTGAAAGAAGAGTTTGATTGGTTTGTATTGTTTTTATTATCGACTAGCATTGTCCGGGACAATAATTTATGCAGGTTACCCCTGGAATCTGTGTATTGTACAGAAGGGTCTATATAAATCCGTCTCGCCTTACGGTCGGAAACAGTACCACGCAATGGCTTCATGGCTCCTGAACCCG
>JAJTEZ010000204.1 GCA_021298335.1 Saprospiraceae bacterium
CCTGGATGCGGGCGATGGATTCCGGATATTCTGCCCGGATGTACAACACTCCCCAGGATGCCCCCGTGATGTATCCTGCTACCATCATACCAAGCAATAATGCGTGGGGTCGCTGTTCCATAATACATCTGTCCGAATAAGCACCCGGATCGCCTTCATCCGCATTGCAGACGATAAATTTTACATCTGCCTCAGTGTCCCGGCAGGATTGTAGCTTGAACGACATGGGAAATCCTGCTCCACCCCGGCCACGGAGGCCTGACTTTGCCAGTTCTTGCAATAACGTCTCCGGCTGATGCTCCAGGCATTGCTTCCATACGGAATAGTACTTTTCAAGGCTGGGCATCGGACCCAGGATGACCGGATTACCAGTGGCTTTGATGTGGTAGCCATCCGCTGGTTCTGAAATGCCTCGGCTGATGTATTCCAGCCTGTCAATGGCTGTTCCGGAATAATTGGTTCCATTGTAGTGAAAGGCTGCATTTTCATGGCAACGCCCCAGACAGCACATTTCGCCTACTTCTTCTGCCGTAAAATGCCCGTGAATGGCTTCCCGAACCTTCTGCTGCGTACCGGCAGTCATACATGCTGAACCATTACAAACGTAAATTTTCTTGCCTTTGTTTTCTTCTTTCAAAAAGTCATAAAAAGAAACAGCGCCCGTCAAATTGGCTTTCCCAAACAAAAATTGCTCCTGAAGGCGATCCAGTTCTTCCTGTGAGGGACTTCCCTCAACTTTGGCTGAAATGCCTAATTCTTCAAAGAGGTTGAGGTTCAGCCCATGGCGCCCGGAAAGGTGGCTCAGATTTTTTGACATGTAACTCCCACGATTTACAGCGTAAGTTACAAAGTTTTCTCTGGATTTTATTCTGCGGTATCACATCTTTTCCTGCGATTGAAAAGAGGGAGATTTTCAGAGAGATTGTATCTTTGCATTGTGAGTAACCTATCTGAGTTGTCAGGCTTGTACGCCAGTGACAGCCGCATCCAAGAAATCAATAGCCTGGCTTCCGGTGAGAAGTCATCACACATTCAGCTCAATGGGCTCAAAGGCGGCATGGATTGTTTTTTGCTCGTGGGTGCCTGGTTGCAGACAAAGCGATCACATGTTTATATTGCCTCCGACAAAGAAGAGGCTGCCTACGTGCAAAATTCATTACAATCGCTTCTGGAACATAAAACGGTCTTTTTCTTTCCCGACTCCTTCAAGCGCCCGATGCAATACGAAGAGCCGGAAAAGCACAACATCCTTGTCAGAACAGAAACGGTCAATAAACTCCATCTTTCCAAAGGGCACAATGCCATCCTGGTGACATACCCCGAAGCCTTGTTTGAAAAAGTGGTTGACCCAACCCATCTGGATAAAAACCGGATTGACCTCGAAAAAGGCGCCAGTCTAGATATCAACACCATGATCGAACTGCTTGTGTTGTACGGCTTTGAGCGCGTTGAATTTGTGTACCAGCCAGGACAGTTTTCCATCAGGGGAGGCATCATAGATATTTTCAGCTATGGCAATGAATGGCCCTATCGGGTCGAATTGTTTGACGTGGATGTCGAAAGTATCCGAACGTTCAACCCGGTCACCCAGCTATCAGTGCAGGAGATTAGCAAAGTATCCATCATCCCCAATATTACCAGTCAATTCAGGCAGGATCAGAAAATCTCCCTCTTATCGCTGTTTGCTTCCGATACCTGCATTTGGGTGAAGAATACTGAACTGCTACTTGAAAAATTGCAGTTGTGTGAAGAAAAAACAGAGGCTTTTGCTTCCAGTCTGCTGGCAAAAACTGACGATGAACTGAAACATATCTTTGGAGAAAGGGCGTTTATTCTTCCGGGAGACGTTCTGGATCAGCTCAGTACTTTTCCGGTACTGACTCTAGAACCTTCAGCGCAGTTGCCTAAAGCCAAAAGTACCATCCAGTTTTCGGCATCACCCCAACCGGTTTTCAATAAGAATTTTACTCTTCTGATTGAAAATTTACAGGAAAACCAGAAACAGGGCATTGTGAATTACATCTTTACGGATAATGTAAAGCAAATTGAACGCTTCTACAATATCTTTGAAGACATGGGAGTGGCAGTGCAATTTCACCCTTTACACACGTCACTGCATGCAGGATTCATTGACCATGATTTGCGGATAGCCTGCTACACAGACCACCAGATTTTTGAGCGTTTCCATCGGTACAAGCTTCGACAGGGTTTTACAGAAGACATGGCGATCAGCCTCAAAATGCTCAAGGAACTGCAGCCGGGCGACTATGTGACCCACATCGATCACGGAGTGGGCAGGTATTCGGGATTGGAAACTATTGAAATCAATGGACACAGGCAGGAGTCAGTGAGGTTGATTTATCAAAACAATGATATACTCTATGTAGGTATTCACTCCCTGCACAAAATTTCGAGGTATGTAGGGAAGGATGGTACCGAACCAAAGCTCAATAAAATTGGGGGACCAACTCACAGCCACACAGGATGTAAAGGAAGATATGGAGCGGCCATACCCCATGGACAGGCTCATTTGCGGCGATGTAGGTTTTGGAAAGACCGAGGTGGCCATCAGGGCGGCATTCAAGTCTGTGGTGGCCGGTAAACAGGTGGCCATACTTGTTCCTACCACGATTCTCGCCTTACAGCACTATAAGACGTTTTCAGACCGACTGAAGGAATTTGGCGTGACAGTGGAATACATCAACCGCTTTCGAACGACTAAAGAGAAATCTGAGGTGTTCAAAGGCGTGGAAGAGGGCAAAGTAGAAATCCTGATTGGCACCCACGCCTTACTGAATAAAAAGCTCTCCTTTAAAGACCTGGGACTGCTCATCATCGATGAAGAGCAGAAATTTGGTGTCGCCGCCAAGGAAAAATTACGCAGCCTCCAAGTGAATGTCGACACGCTCACCCTGACCGCTACACCTATCCCCAGAACATTGCAGTTTTCTCTGATGGCTGCCCGTGATCTGTCGGTGATCAGAACTCCGCCTCCCAACCGTCAACCCATCCATACCGAAAGAAGGGTATTCAGCGATGAAGTCATTAGAGATGCCATCTACTACGAAGTACAGCGGGGTGGTCAGGTGTTTTTTGTACACAACAGAGTGAAAAGCCTGCACGAAATGGCAGACCTTGTCAAAAAGCTGTGCCCCGATGTTGCCATCGCCGTGGCGCACGGTCAGTTAGAGGCACATGACCTTGAAAATACCTTGCTCGATTTTATTGATGGCAAATTCGACGTGCTGGTCTGTACCAATATCATCGAAACCGGACTGGATATTCCCAATGCGAATACCATGATTATCCACAATGCGCACCAGTTTGGCATGAGTGATCTTCACCAGTTGCGCGGCAGGGTAGGGAGGTCAAATAAGAGAGCCTTTTGCTATCTTTTTGCACCACCATTGTCGGTGTTGACAACGGAAGCCAGAAAACGGTTGAAAACACTGGAAGAATTTTCAGACCTGGGCTCCGGTTTCCAAATTGCGATGAAAGATATGGACATACGGGGAGCCGGAAACCTTTTAGGAGCCGAACAAAGTGGCTTCATTTCTGATATAGGTTATGAAACCTACCAGAAAATCCTGGAAGAGGCGGTCATTGAATTGAAAGAAACCGAATTCAAGGATCTCTTCCACGAAGAAAATGAGAAGAAACAACTCTTTGTTCGCGATGTGGATGTCGACACCGATATCGAAATGCTCATTCCCGACAACTATGTTTCCAATATTCAGGAACGATTGATCTTATATACGGAGCTGGATAAACTTGAAACCGAAGAAACTATTGCTAAATTTCAGGAGATGCTCAGAGACCGGTTTGGTCCGGTACCTTCGCAGGTCACGGAATTGTTTGACGGCTTGCGTATTCGTACTCTGGCTAAAAAGCTGGGTTTTGAACGAGTCGTGCTCAAAAACCGCAAAATGAACTGCTATTTTGTGGCAAATCCGCAATCCATATACTACGAAACAACTCTTTTTCAGCAAATTATGGCATTCGTTGCAGCTGAAGGCATGTTCCGCGGAATTTCACTGAAACAGTCTGCCTCCTATCTGATTCTGACCAGGGAAAATGTCCGCAGCCTGAAAGAAGCACGCAAAGTACTGGACGAGTTGTTTGCCAGTGCTCAGTCCTGGAACAATCCTTCCTGAAAACTAAAAATGCACCGGAAATTCATGTTGCACAACAATTTACGTTCCTCTCCGTTGGAGAAAGTAAACCATCCCATGGAATTACACACAGGATTCATACCGGCAGAAGAGTTGCAAGAGGCCCATCTTCCCTCTCTGGAGAGAATGGATGCGAATTACCGAAAAGTGCTCTTGTTGACCCTAACTATCTATGTATTGTGCAGTCTGGTCGTCGGCATTGCCCTAAGCATTGCCTTCCTTTCAGAACTAACTTCCGTTTGGTGGGCTTGCCTTTGGATATTCTGGGCTTTGTTGGCGGCTTTTGCCTATTTCTACGGGACAAGGTATGCTGAAATGGTCCGCTATGGCATCAGAGATAACGAATTGTTTTACAGGTCAGGAGTCTGGTTTCAGTCAATGGTCATCATCCCGTTTCGAAAGATTCAGCATTGTGAGCTGGAAAGCGGTCCGCTCGACCGTCGGTTTGGCCTGGCCTCACTCACGATTCACACGGCAGGAGGAGATGAAAGTGATATATCAATTGCTGGCTTGAGTGAAACACAGGCTTTGCGCCTGAAGCAATTCATGACTACAAGGATATCGCATGACGAAGAAGAGTGATGCTGTACTTTCCAGCCCGAACCGCCAATCTTACGTGGCGGTATTGCTAATCTTGGGGAGGACTTTTATCGCCGTCTTCAGACAAGCGATGCCTATTTTTCTGGTACTGCTTTTCAGACAAAACCCGGAAGAAGATCAGCCCCCCGTTTTTCTGTATGCCGGACTGGCTCTCGTCGTTCTCGTTATGTTGTGGTCGATGCTGCAATTTATCATGACCCGGTTTTATGTACAGTATGACGAATTAATTGTCCATAGTGGCGTGCTGCAAAAGAAGAAAACTTCCATTCCCCTGGAGAGAATTCAGACAGTTCACCTTGAACAATCTTTTGTTCATCAGATTTTTGATGTCTTCCGCATACAAATTGAGACGGCCGGTTCAGACAAAAGTGAAGTCCGCCTGCTTGCTGTGCCAGCCCATATCGCAGGTGCAATCCGGGAGTTGGCTGTACAAAAAGTTGATTCCGGAACTCATGACACGAATTCAGCCGTAATTGATGCTGAAGAAGCCGGCACCGGGATTGCTGCGAAAACATTGAAAAACAGGTGGTTGTACCATGATGTTTTTGCTGTCATCCGCATTGGACTGACGCAACACCACCTGAAATCCGGTTGGTTGATTATATTGTTTTTGATTTGGATGTATGACAACCTCCAACAGGCGGGCATCCGGCTGGAAAATTATGCACACCTGGCTGAAGAATGGCAGCCCGGCTTGTGGCTTTTTACTTTTTTT
>JAJTEZ010000205.1 GCA_021298335.1 Saprospiraceae bacterium
ATTTGAAACCGCTATTCGGGACATTTGTCAACTAATCCACGATCATGGTGGACTGGTGTATATGGATGGTGCAAACATGAACGCCCAGGTTGGCCTCACAAGTCCTGGGCTCATTGGTGCAGACGTATGCCACCTCAACTTACACAAAACATTTGCCATACCTCATGGAGGTGGTGGTCCGGGTATGGGTCCCATATGCGTCAATGAAAAGCTAGCGCCCTACCTTCCGGGACATGTTTTTGCCAAAACAGGAGGCATCAAATCTACCCATGCTGTCTCTTCAGCGCCCTGGGGTAGTGCCAGTATACTGTTGATTTCCTATGGTTATATCCGTATGCTGGGAGATACTGGAGTCACGTTGGCCACAAAATATGCCATTCTCAATGCCAATTACATAAAATCCAGACTGGAAGGGGCTTATCCCATTCTCTATTCCGGAGAAAAAGGCAGATCTGCACATGAGATGATCGTGGATCTGAGGCAGTTTAAAGCAGTAGGAATCACCGCTGAGGACGTTGCAAAACGCCTGATGGACTATGGATTTCACGCTCCGACACTTTCATTTCCGGTGGCGGGTACAATTATGATTGAACCTACTGAAAGTGAAGATAAATATGAGCTTGACAGATTTTGTGATGCGTTACTGGAAATTAAAAAGGAAATTGACCAGGTTGCTTCGGGTGAAATGGATGCACACTCCAATGTGCTGACAAACGCTCCTCACACTGCGTTGGTTGTCACCAGCGATACGTGGGAATACAGCTATTCAAGAGAAAAGGCAGCCTATCCCCTTCCATACCTCCGTCAGGGTGGTAAATTCTGGCCAAGTGTATCAAGGATTGATTCTGCCTACGGCGATAGAAACCTGATTTGTGTCTGCCCTCCATTATCAGCCTATATGGAGGAATAGACTATAAAAATGAATCATGTAAAAACAGAAAAGGGCTTCCATGTGATGGAGGCCCTTTTTTGTATATTTGAAGGAGTATAATTTGGCTATTGTCCACCAAAATTTACTGCCAGCGAAAGTTCGTGAGAACCGTTGTTGTAATCCTGTATTGGATTGGATGAGGTATTGTATGAATACATGAAGTACAACTTTTCTATTTTTGTACCAATCAGGAAACCCAATCGTTTGTCTGCACCGAGTGTATAACTGATCCCTCCCAGCAAACGGTCATCAAGAAATCCAAAATTCAGATTGGCATCGATGTGTGTTGGCACATTGGCCAGTCGCTTCATCATCAGGCCGGGAGTCAGCGTTATGTCGGTCTGAATGGCCAGCTTGTATCCCACCTGCATCAAAAATCCCAACTCACGCTCTGGTGCTGTTTTATCTGTTTCACTGATTCTGGAACTCACCATTGAAGGAAATGATAGACCGTAGGTCAGCTTGTTGAGGTAGATACCGTACAGACCAAAGGAGGCGTCAAAATATTCTGCTCCACTCAGTGCTTTGTTGATAAGCGGATCATTTGGATTAGCATTGCCAAAACCTGCCAGGCCATGTTTGATATATTCTGCGGATAATCCGAATCCCACCTGGTTGTTTTCAGATTTGATGGTGTAGCTGACGCCAAAACTTCCTTTTGTGGTTTCCAGTTCACCAAACCGGTCGCTCAAAACAAGCACTCCCAATCCCAATTTATTACCCACAGCTCCATTATAAGCAAGAGTAATCGTTTTTGGTGCGCCCTCAATTCCAGACCACTTGTTGCGGTAATTGACTAAAACCTGGTGGTTCATATTAGCACCATAAGAACCCGGGTTGACGAGTTGTGGAAGAACCTGTGCCTGAGTATAAATATATCTTTCATCAAAATATCGTTGCTGTGCCTGCAATCCGGCAGCCGAAATGCATAGAGCGAAGATGAATAGTAAAATCCTGTGATTCATAGATCGTATTTTATAAAGTCTAATAAATTTAATGAGTCAGGGATAAATTACTGTCTGAGTAATGTCACAGTTCCCTTGTAAACCTCTCTCCTCCCTTGCCCGAAGTTGACGTTCAACACCCACATGTAAGATCCTTCAGGAAGCGAATCGCCTTCCTTGTCTATGCCCTGCCAGGTATTGTCGTAATTGATCTGTGAGTAAACAGTCCGTCCCCATCTGTCAAACACTGTCAGGTCTGACGGATTTTCTTCTGCACAATTAATGACAAATAGATCATTAAAGTTGTCTCCGTTTGGTGTCATCACAAGTGAGGCTGTAAAACAGTCACCTGTCGCAGCACATTCCTTCACTTCTATATTTGTCAAGATCGACGTACATCCATTGGCATCGGTGACTGTGACAGTATAAACGCCCTTTTCGAGGTTTTCTATCTGGTTGTCTTTGTCATTCAATCCCGACCAGGCAAAATTGTAAGTTCCTGCTCCGGTATTGTTCATATTGACGACGATGGAACCTGTTGCCTCATTTTTTTGAGTACAATCTACCTTTGGTGACCCCGAAAGTTTGACCGGCTGTGTGATGACAACCGCTGAAGAGGTAATCGTTCCTGCCGGATTTGTTGCCTCCAGGGTGTAAGAACCTGCAGAGAGTCCTGAAAATACCACATCCGGACCGTTGATGACTTTTGGATTGCCAATGGTCTGGCTGCCGGATTTCAAGACTACGCTGACGGGGTATGTACCACCTGAGAGTTTCGCGGTAATGACACCATTGGATTCCCCAAAACAGGTAATGGCAAAACCGTTGAAACTGGAAGTGACTGCCACTGAACCAAACTTCGGAATGGTATCTGCGGGTGGCGTGATTTTGACTGTGACTACCTGGCTGACTACTGCTGTACAACCATTTGCGTCTGTCACAGTCACAGCATAACTGCCTGCCTTCAGGTTGGTTGCATTGAGTGTACCATCAGCAATAGTGGATGGTCCGGCCCATTTTGTATTGTAATTGGGGGTTCCACCGCTGACTGACAGAGTGATTTTCCCGTCTGCTGCGGTCGCCGAAGATGCTTCAGTCGTCGAAGTCACAGATGCAGAAAGCTGTGTTGCTGGCTCTGTGATAGTCACTGTTGCCGTTTTTGTCTGCACAGGTGTCGACGAGTCTGTCACGGTCACGGAATATGTACCTGCCCTTACATTTTGAGGGTTGTTTCCGCTCAAACCGTTGGACCAGGCGTAGGTGTATCCGGTACAACCACCAGATACTGTGAGCTGGATTGCGCCTGGTACATCCATTGGCATCGGTGACGGTCACGGAATAATTGCCTTCGTTCAGGTTTGACGGATTGTCTATATTGCCCTGAGCTGGATTCCAGTTATAGCTGTACGGCTTCGTTCCTCCGGAGGTTGTGGCAATACTAATGGAGCCTTTTTGTGTACATGACACATTAGTCACTGCATTTGTCACCGGAATCACGATTGCTGTCGGCTGATCTACTGTCACCGTTTTCTTACACTTGCTCACGCCGGAGCAGAACACCTCAAAGGAGTACATACCAGCGGGGATATTGGGCAGATTTGTGCCTGAAGTGACTAGCCCTGTTTTGATATTTGTGCCGGCACTGTTTTTCCACTGGAATACGCAATCCGAGCCTGCATTGAGTACATTCATGACAACCGAACCATTGGAACTTCCAAAGCAGGTTGGATTTACGATTGTACCGGTATTACACTCCAGTGTGACTGGGTCGCACATGATTTTAACTGATCCTCCGGTGGCGCTTCCGGGTACGTTGGCTGGTGAGTTTCCCACTTTTCCGATGAATTCGGTTGGGCCTGGTACATTTACAGCTACTGTGGCATCACAAGTTCCTGTGAGTTCAAAGCAGATTTTAAAGATTTTCGTTGCGTTAGGCACTGTGACTCCATCAGGATTTGTCCACAGGAAGTTTAAAGCACCCGTAGAATTTGAAAATGCTGATGCGTTCAAGCCAGTCAGGTTGTAGGCTTCGGTGCGTAAAAATTTCAGCTGAGCAGCATCCCAGGAAAATTTGGTGTTTGCGCCAAAGATTTCTTTAAAATTATCTACAGAAACATCGAGGCAAACAGTTGTACCTTTTTGTCCTGTTGCTGTACTGGTTTTCAGCAATACAGGGTTGACAGCTGTTGAATCGGCGATTCGCACCTTGCCATATGTAAGACAAGGAGAGATCAGTGTGCCATTATCATTTTCCCATTCGGTCAAAAGCGTACCTTGTCCAACAAGGACACATCCGACAGTGCCGGGTGCTCCCAGAACTTTAAAACAAAGTTCCAATACAATGGTACTATCGGGCAGGTTTACCGGCTTTCCTGGATCTGAGTTTGCCCAGACGTACTTAAATTCTCCGTTTGCCGCATTGGCATCATTAAAGGCATTGAAATCCGGAATCCCACCTGTGGCAGGAGTTTTATTCCCAGTGTATTGCAGCACTGTTGGATCCCATTTGACAGATCCCTGTCCAGACTGCATTTGCTTGAAATTTTTCACACGAATGGGCACACAGACATTATCGTCTTTCTTCGCATTTATCGTTCCACCTATTAAAGCTAGTTTTGTGGGATCCGTGCATGCAGGAGGATTGGGACAGTCAGTCACGGGTGGTGTCGACCCACATTTTATAGTGACTACGCCTTTATTATTTTTTAAATTGGCATCTTCTGTCAAATTTGAGTAGACGATGTTGATTTTTGCTGGTGTACTGCTTGTGACGACGTCAGACGTCGCACATTTCTTTCCTACTGCTTTAAAGTTGAGGGTAAACAACTTTGCTCCTGCCGGTAGGGTTACCGGATTTCCGGTGGCAGAATTCCAGGAAAATGCGATCTGGCCTCCTTTGACTATACCTGTACCTGGCAAGCCAAAGCTACCAACACTCAGTCCCAGAGTCGAATTGAATCCATTGACATTCTGAAACTAAGTGATGCCCAGTAAGTTGGTAAAATTATCCGTTGTTACATCTACTGCAGCACTAGCAGCTGAATCCACCTGAACGCTGGCCAATGTCACAGTGACCTGCTGACCCTGGATGTTATTGACTCCCGTCAACAAGAATAAGCCCAGGATAAAAACTGTCAGAATTTTCCTCATATCGGAATATTTAAATGAATAATTTAATTTGCAAAAATATATATAAATAATTTAATATCAAAAAACAATACATTACAGAAAGTGATGATTTGGTCTTGTTGGCTTTACAAATGCTTAACAGACCCTTAGATTTCAGTTTGCACTTGCTGACCAACCCACGCGCCTCTCAAGGCAGCACTTTCCAATAGTACATCTGCAAATAATGCGCCAAAAAAGTAAAAAGGGGAAAAAAGAAGGGAAACTTTGCTAAAAATGCAAAAATACGTCGATTTTTTTCATAAGTCAAGTAAATAATGGAGGACTTGCCCAGCAGTCAACTAAAAAAGCCCGGAAATCTGTCGACTTCCGGGCTTTTCGAATATTTTTGTTTATACGTTAAATCTTACTTGCTCAGGTAAATCATCTTTTTAGTTGACTTTTGACCATTGCTTTCCAACTCATAGAGCATAACTCCCTGAGCCTGCAATTCCTCTGCAGTCAACACGATTTCGCTGCGTCCTTTCGGATAAGAATTTGAGATTACTTTCAAAATCTTACCAGCCATATCGTACACTGTCAGTGTTGCTTTACCAGCCTGCGGCAGTGAAAATCCGATAGTTGTTGTTGCATTGAAAGGGTTCGGATTGTTCTGATCCAGAGCAAATACAGCGTCAGCTGCAGCATTTCTGAAGGCAAGTCCCAAAGAAAGTTCACTTAAGTCGTTTGTGTAAGCCTCGGCTTTTGTGATTTCTGATGTCATTCTGACTACATCAGCCAGTGAGTTGTTTGTAGTTGCCTTAAATTCAATCGTAAACAATACGGTTCCTTCCTGAATCTGTACGGCGTCTGCTGAGTGCCAGCTAAACATCGCTTTTCCGTTTACAGTATGCAAATTTTCAGATGTCAAATCAAGTGAACCAGCCTGTACTCCTGTCAATTCAAGAACATTCTCGTCGAATTCCAGTGTCCACTGCGCTCCTGATAATTCAGTCGCACGATCTGCTGTAATTTCCATTCTGACTACATCACCGGCATTGAATGCCTTGTCTGATGCCATCATGGTCAATGTTTTTGCCTGACGTGAACCCACTACCTGGTTGTTTGCTTGTGTTGTGGCAGAACCATTTACGTCTCCTACTTTTACAGCCACAAAGTGATTCTGCATTTGTGACTGAGTCAGATTGTCAATCGAAATGCTGGCATCTGTACCCCATGGTTGTGTCATGTCATTGATTACATCCGACTTGTCGAAGAATCTCCATGATGTATTGTTTGGTAATTCAGTATAGATGCCCAATATCAGCTTGCGCAATTCCAGCAGGTCACTGGCAGCAATTCTGTTGTCGTGGTTGACGTCTGCAGCCAGGTACTTATACGCTGTATTCAACTGCTGAATACCTATCACGTGTCTTTGAATCATAACCAGGTCAAGGGTGGAGATACCATTCAGGTGGTCGTCATCCTTGGCAGGTGCAATTTTGTAATCATTATCAGCGGGAACATCTGCAAATTCATAGTGACCCTGTAAATCGGTCATGAATGAACGGATTTCTCCTGACTTGGTATTTTCCAGGACTATTTGCACATCCTTCACCATTTCGTTGACCTCAGTGCCTACATTTCCGGCAAGTCGGGTACCATTGCATCCTCCGTTTGACTGAACGTTCAAGGTGACTGTACAGTAATCTGTGTTGAAGCTGGCATCCCATACGCTCATGTTCAGGCTCTTCTGACCAAGGTCCTTACAAGTAAACCATCTGGCTGAAGATTTGTCTGCAGGTCTCCACAGCTGGGCAGTTCCTGCTTCATATTCCGCTTTTGTGGCAGCCACACCATTTCCTTTGAAATAATGTTCAGTATTCAATTGCGTAGCTACTGGCTTTTCGCCGTTAAATGTGAATAATAATGTTCCAGGACAATTATCGGAAGATCCTCTGTCGAAGTCCTTTGCCCAGATTTCGATTGATCCGGAAGAAGGCATAACAACTGTTGTCAATTCTGCCAGACAGTATGGAGTGGGCTTCTTCTTGTCCAGAACACGGAATACAAATTCACACTTGGATTCATTACCACAGTTATCCTGGACAGTCCATGAGATTTTGTGTGTTCCTACAGGATATGTTCCTGATGCATCGCTGGTTGTTCCATTGATGAATGGAGCTACACCGTCGTTGTTTGGATCGATTACATATGTCCATTTTAACTGATTTGCAGGAGTACAATCTGTGGCTGAGTTTTTCAAATCCACCAATCCGTTACAATTTTCGCCGAA
>JAJTEZ010000041.1 GCA_021298335.1 Saprospiraceae bacterium
TCAGAGGTTTGCGCCAGACCGCCCGATAGTCCTTCAGGTCTTGAAAATCTATAATTCCGCCGCTGGCTTGCATTTCATTGACTATATGATTTGCAACTTCACCTTCGTAAAAGCCAGCTCTCCCTTTTTCGGCGATGGCCTGGAGTGTTGTTGCAAGTTCGGCTTGTACGAGAGTATCACCGGCGTTCCAGCCATCTTTTTGCAATGCGGTCGCAAATCGATTGTATTTCTCAAAATTACTTTTTTCTTCATTCAGATGCCGGGACTCTCTTTCTGTCACCCGAAAGCCCATGCTGGCCAGCTGAATTGCGGGTTGTAACAATCGTTTCCAGTCCTTCAATGCTGAATATTTTTCAAACGCCTGCACCATGCCATCCACAGTACCGGGCACACCTGCTGCCAATGCACCGTAAAGGCTTTTTTCAGTGACTGGATTGCCGAGGCTATCCAGATACATATCTTTTGTGGAATGTCTAGAAGCTTTTTCCCGAAAATCCAGTGTTGCAGCATTTCCATTGGACTCCCGATACACCAGAAAGCCGCCACCACCAAGATTGCCGGCATTGGGATAGACTACAGCAAGCGCAAACTGAACAGCAATGGCCGCATCGATTGCATTCCCTCCTTCACGGAGTATTTCAAGACCTGCAGATGTTGCCAATGGGTGGGCTGTTACTACCATTGCGCTGTCTCCAAAGGCTTCTTTCGCAATGGGATAAATGTCTTGTTTTTTAACTTTTTCACTGCAAGAGATCAGGTTAAATATAAAAATTATAGCTAATATATTTGCCGCTTTCATAAACTACAATGTATTTTTGTCTCTGATAAAGGCAATAAAGATAATCAATTCTCTATTGTTAGAAGATCATGAAATGAATAATTGCGCCGGATCATGCGATGGATTTTCAAATTAAGGCTGAATCAATTAGTGTGTGTCGTCTTTTTGATGCTTATGTTTAGTGAGCAATGTGGCGGACAGAAGTTTGTCAATGAGTTTCTGCAAATCGGAGTAGGGGCAAGAGCCCATGGATTATCAGGTTCAGTGGTGGCAAGTACAACAGATGGTGCCTCGGGATATTGGAACCCTGCAGGTCTTGCTCATTTGGAGTCTCCTCTGCAACTTTCAGTGATGCATGCCAACTGGTTCGGAGGTATTGCAAACTACGATTATTTTAGTATTGCTCGTAAGTCGAACGGAGAAAAAGGTCTGGGAGTCTCTTTCACATTGATTCGGTTGGGAGTTGATAACATTCCAAATACGTTAAATCTGATTGGGCCCGATGGGTCTGTGAATTATGATCGGGTGACAAATTTTTCCGCATCCGACGTAGCCGGATTGATTTCATTGGGCCGGAAACTTTCAGGAGATAAGTTGTCTTTGGGTGGAAGTATCAAAGTGATACACAGAAGTGTTGGCCCATTTGGAAAGGCGTGGGGTTTTGGGGCTGATGTGGGATTGAAATATGCTGTTTCTCCATCCTTGCAGTTTGGACTTCTGGCGCGTGATGTGACGACAACGTTTACCGCGTGGAGTTTTCAGTTTACAGAAGAAGAGAAGAGAGTTTTTGCCTCTACAGGCAATGTTGTTCCTGTCAGTTCGACTGAAATTGCTTTACCCCGACTCATAGCAGGGTTGGCCTGGAAGGGAGAGAAAAAACAAGTTTCCTGGCTGGCCGAAATCAATGTAAACCTGTCTACGGATGGCACAAAGTCCGGAGTTCTTTCAGCTAACAGAATTTTCTTTTCTCCCTCGCTGGGTCTGGAGGCTGGATTTTATCGAAGGCTTCATATACGTGCAGGTATGGGCAACATACAATCCGTTTTACAACCTTCTGTTTCCAGGACCAGTCGATGGGAGTTTCAACCTACTGTGGGTTTAGGTCTGCGTCTCGGCAGGCTTCGTGTGGATTATGCTCTGGCAAATGTGGGCAGTGTGAGTGGCGTACTTATTTCTCATATTTTTTCAGCAGCCCTGGATTTTTATCCTAAAAAATAAATTCAGAACCACAAATAACACTCTATTTGTCCCGGACCAGTATGGATAGTGCCTGGTCCAGGTCAGCCTGCAATTCTTCGGCGTCTTCCAGCCCTACATAAAATCGAATTGTACTCCAATGGATGGGTGAGTCCGGAAGGCCCGGCATATCGTGAAACACAATGCTGGGAATCATCAAGGATTCATAGCCACCCCACGACACGGCAATCAGAAATTTCCGGATGTTGGAAATTACTTGAAGTACAGATTCCTTGTCAGGCGCTTTCAACCTTACTGTTATCAGCCCACCACATCCCGACATCTGTTTGGAGGCAAGTTCAAACTGAGGAAAAGAAGGGTGTAAAGGGAAGTACATTCTTTCAATTGCCGGGTGATTGTACAGATAATCTGCGAGAATCCGCGCGGAAGCATCACTTTGTCTTACACGCAACGGTAGTGTTCTCAAGCCCCGCAACATCAGAGCCGCATCATGAGGTGATATGGTCATACCCAAAGTCATGATTTCAGATCGGAAGATTTTATCGATCATGGCGTGAGAAGAGCAGATTGCTCCCGCAACCACGTCACTATGTCCGTTGATGTATTTGGTTGCGGAATGCACGACAATGTCAATGCCTGCATCAGAGGGATTCTGAAAGACAGGTGAAGCGTGACTGTTGTCAATGATTGTCACAATGCTATGTTGTTTTGCTAGCCGGCTGCAAGCATTCAAATCCTGAATTTCAAAAGTTAAGCTATTGGGGCTTTCCAGGAAAAGGACTTTTGTGTTGGTTTGGATGGCACGTTTTATGTCTGCGGTGTCAGTGCCATCGACGAATGTAAATGACACACCAAATCGCGGTAAAAACTGACTAATAAGCTTGTATGTCCAGCTATAGGGCTTTTGTACACAAATGATATGATCTCCCTGGCCTACATTGGCAATGACGGCGGCTGCAATAGCCGCTGCTCCGGATCCGGTCACCAGTGCATCTTCGGTGTGTTCGAGAAGGGCGATTTTTTTTCTGAGGATTTCAACAGTAGGGTTATTGCCACGGGTGTAGATATGATGTGACAATTCGTCTGTCATTGCGTTCCGCATGCTTTCAACTGAATCAAAGGCAAAATTGCTTGTTTGAATCACAGGGGGAGCGATAGCGTGAAAGTATTGTTCTCTATTTTCCCCTTCATGTGTCAGGATGTCACTCAACGTTGGCATAATCAATGGATTGTTGGACAAAATAAATAAATTTTGCGAATAAATGGAGAATCGTAAGTTTTCAAATTTGAAAGTTGTCAGTACCTGAACAAGAAAAGGCTACATTTGTGCAACATAATTTATTTGTATGGTCCAGTTGTTGTCCAGCCCTTCGAATCCGGCTGTTAAGCGTGTAGTGCAGCTGATGGAAAAAGCTCGTACTCGCAGAGAAGAAGGCTTGTTTGTCGCAGAGGGGCGGAGGGAAGTCCGATTGGCACTGGAATCAGGATACCAGATCCATTCCCTGTTTTTTTGTCCGGGCGTTGTTGCCTATTCTACCTTGCTGACAGAATTGGGTGATGGATTGTTGCAGGCTATGGTTTATGAGGTGACTACTCCATTGTACGAAAAAATGGCTTATCGGGAGAGTACGGAAGGAGTGATTGCAGTACTGCGTATTCGCTCGCATACGTTGGAGTCAATCCATCTTCCCGAAAAGGATCCGTTCATTCTTGTGGCACAAGCGCCTGAAAAACCAGGCAATCTGGGGGCTTTGTTGCGCTCTGCAGATGCGGCGGGTGTTGATGCTGTGCTGATTGCTGATCCACATACCGATTTATACAATCCGAACATCATTCGCTCCAGTGTTGGTGGAGTTTTTACAAACAATATAGCTATGGGCAGTAGTGCAGATATTATTGAATATCTTAGAAAAAAAGGTATTTCCTTGGTTTGCGCTGTGCTGGCTGAAGATACAGTTTCTTGTTTTGACGCATCGCTTAGCGGCCCTGTCGCGATTGTTGTAGGAACTGAATCCACAGGACTGACCAGAGAATGGCATCTTGCTGCCGATCAAAAGGTGAAAATTCCTATGGCCGGAAAACTTGATTCTATCAATCTCTCGGCCAGTGCTGCGATTCTGTTATTTGAAACAGTGCGCCAAAGGAAATCCGTTTCCGGTTAAATCCTTTTTGCCTGTTCAAAGAGTTACTCTTCACCGGACTCTATTGTTTTCGACTCAATCATCCCGGAAAGGAATAGCGCATTATCAAACATTCTCTCGCCTGTTTTCCAATATCCCCGGAAAAGTGGGTTGTCGTGGAAACAGATGATTTTACCGCTCCCCATGCCATGCACCGTTGTCGAGGCTCCCGATTTATATGTATTTTCACTTCCTTTTGGCAAGTAGCCGGATAAAAGGAAGTCCGGAGAATACTTTGCCGGAGTGGCATAAGCATTGGCTGTCGGTTCATACACACGGCTGCTTGTTTTCATCACTGCTGATTTTGAGCTTTTCAGGCCAAAATTCAGGGGATGACTCAGGTCTATGTCGGTTTGAAAAATACTCCCTGCCAAAACTCTGGCATCAGTTTCTTTTTCAGCATTTTCATAGTTGCCGCTTCCAGCGGCCTTTTTCTCCTCTTTGCGTATAGTCAGGTTGATAATGGCCTTGCTAGCGAGCCACTGGCAAGAAGTTCCGACGCAAATTAGGGTATTGCCTTGTTGTACCCATTCCTTCATTTTAGCTATGTCAGCATCGTTCCAGGATGAATAACTGCCTTCAGGAAGGATGAGGGTATTATACCTTTGAATGGATGCGCTTCTCCATCGACCTGGCTCCAGGATTGTCAGAGGCATGCTCAGATTCTTGTCTAAATGGTGCCAGACTTCTCCTGCAGACTGTGGTTGGATACCGTTGCCCGCAATTGCTGCAACGGACGGCATCTTCATGGCTTGTACAAGCGGATGTCCAATTGTCAGTGTGGACGTACTGTTTCCTGTTGAGGTGACTTCAATTGTCAAATGATATTTTTCAGCAGTCTCATGCATCAATGCATCAAGTGCTGAGTCTGTCAAAGTTTGGTTTGAGGTGTGCACAATGGCTGTACCTTTTTGATACTTTACAGCTTTCTTCCCCTGCATCAATTCAAAATCAGACAAAGCACAACGCACCTGGATGCCCTGACTCTGGAGTGAATATATGGCAGGGTACATATTGGTTTGTTCTGCTGAAATCAGATAAGCATAGGCTTTTGTGGTTTGACCGATGATGATACCGTTCTTTTTTGGTACAGAGTTGATACGTTGTTTTTCCTTCACATCTACCTGAGAAAGTGGGTCGTATTGCAGGCCGTATGCCAGTGGCAGGGTCCAGCCAGAAACATCATAAAATGAGCTGTCTTTAAAATTTTTCACCTTTTCAAAGATAGTTTTTGCAAGAATCGGTTGAGCCTGTGCGATGGGAACTACGTAGCTTGCTCCGGCAGGATACTGGTTTCCATTGATACTTGCTTCTTTGTCGCTGGTGAAAACGTCTACATGGTGCTGCAAAAGAATTCCCAGGAAATCGTCCAATCTACTTCGGTCTGAGCATGTAAAAATGTAACCTTTCGTTGTTTCTGACGCTGCTTTGTTGAGCAACAACTGATGGTGACGCTGTTTAAATTGCAAAATTCTGTCTCTAAGAGCGAGGCAGCCTTTTTGGGTAGAAAGCGACACGTTAACCTGATTCCGAATGGTAAAAGGAAAACTGACAGGTCCGTTGACACTTTCCTGCAAATGTCCTCGCGAGCTTGCTTGTTCAAAAAGAATGCCCATGGCACCTAATGCATCCGGGTAGGTTGACCCTTTGCCATAGTAAAAATCGTCAAAGTTATATTTTGTGTAATAGAGTGAACCTATAGAATCGAGGGCATGGGCATGGTATTTACCCAGTTCTTCAGTCAGGATAAAATTTTCTTCAGGAGTATTTGGGTTGTTGGATGATGGGGCTCCTGGGTGGAAGTAAAACGTTGAGTTTGTGCCCATTTCGTGGTGGTCTGTCAGTACATTGGGTTGCCATCGGTGCAGCATGCTGATTCGTCCGCGACTTTCCGGGTGTACGAGGAGCAACCAGTCTCTGTTCATGTCAAACCAATAGTGATTGTATCTTCCTCCGGGCCAGGTTTCTGAAAACTCCCTGCTTTGTGGATCAGACACAAGATGGCTGCTTTTGTGGCTGTTCACCCATGTCGAAAATCGCTGAACACCATCCGGATTCTGGCATGGGTCGAGCAGAATGAGCGTCTGACGTAAGATTTGGTCCACTTCCCTGGATTGCCCTGCGACAAGATAATAAGCGACGAGCAAAGCTGCATTGTTGCCAGAAGCCTCGTTTCCGTGTATGGTATATCCGTGCCATAAAATCAATGGCAGACTGGAGATGTCAACCGACTGGGCTGTGTTTGCATTAGATAAAGCAAGGTGTTTTTCTCTGATATTTTCCTTGTTTTTTATATTTTCTGCGGAACTGATAATCGCTGTCAGCAAAGGTCTGTTTTCATGACTTCGACCATAGTTAACAAGCTCCATGCGATCTGATGCAGCATCGAGGGCCTGAAAATATCCTACCAATTGGTCGTGGCTCACATGCCATTCGCCAATTTGAAAACCAAGGTATGCTTCCGGAGTCGGAATGCTCTTGTCGTATTGAATATCGGGAAGAAAATACGTGAGAGGCTTTTTATTAGTCTGACAAAAGGCGGATTGCGAGACTAAAAAGATGAGCAGGAAGATGACTTTCAGATGCGATGTTGTATGGTGAAACAAATGATACATAAAGAATTGGTTTTGAATAGTATACTAATGACTGGTGCGATCCATAAATTCCCGGACGTCTCATGGTGTATTTCTGATTGACACAGCCAGTCAAAAGCGGGGAAATATCAAACAATGATAATGGAAAATTCCTGATTAAGGAAAGACTTTTGATGTATTTTACACTTGAATGGCAGGGTTAATTTTAAAATACGACTCTAATCTCGTGTTAAATACTTGATCATCCTTACCTTGAAGAAGGGAATTTGATTAGATTTGTTGTTTAAACAACTGGTATGGGTGACTTTCTCCTTTTCCTGATGATTGGAATTTTTGTGGCTCTTTTGTTTCTCAACATTTACGTTCGGGTGAAGGTATTAGGGTTTTACAAGGTTCTGGTGCAAAATCAGGTGCAGTTTGATACAAGCCATTTTTTCAATAAATCAAAAATGGAGAAGGAAGTGCTGAGTCGCTACCCATCCTATCGGCGTGAAATCCTGGGCTTTACCAGCCATATTAAGACATCTCTTGGAATTGCAGTTGTTTTAATTGTCATTATTACACTGGCAGGATATATTCTAAAACAACTATAATTGAAATCTTTGAGAATCGGAGTTGCAGGAGCGGGGCATTTGGGGAAGATACATTTATCTTGTCTTTTACAAACACCTTTTGAGCTAGTGGGTTTTTATGACCCTGACGCTCAAACCCGGGAACGTATTTCAGAAAGTACGGGGTTACGGGCATGGAATATACTTGACGAAATGCTTGACAATATAGATTGCCTGGATATAGTAAGTCCAACGCTGTTTCACTTTGAGTTGGCCAGGATGGCAATTGCACGAGGCATACATGTTTTTGTAGAAAAGCCATTGACAGAGACGGTTGATCAGGCCCGTGAACTGGTCAGATTGGCTACTGAATATGGTGTGATCGTTCAGGTAGGGCATGTGGAAAGATATAATCCTGCTATCCGTTCACTAAGCGGTATTTCTTTTAATCCACGGTTTATCGAGGCTCATAGACTGGCAGTTTTTAATCCTAGGGGAACTGATGTGTCGGTTGTCCTTGATTTGATGATTCACGATTTGGACATAGTGCTGCACCTGATGAAAGATGATGTGATTGATGTTCGAGCCAATGGGGTATGCATTGTAAGTCGAACCCCTGACATTTGCAATGTCAGACTTGAATTCCGAAATGGGGCAGTTGCCAACCTGACTGCAAGCAGAATCAGCATGAAAAATATGAGGAAAATCCGGATTTTCCAGGAGGATGCTTACATAAGTCTTGATTTTTTAGAGAAGGATGCACAAATCATCCGAATTTCTGAAGTAGCTGCTCCCGGAGAAGGGATGACTATCCAGACTGTTGATGGAGTGAAACAAATTTCTGTCGAATCTCCACCCATTATGCAGCAGAATGCCATTCAGGAAGAACTGACGGATTTTTACTATTCTGTGACAGAGGGCAGACCTGTAAGTGTCACCCTTGAAGATGGATTTCGAGCCTTATCTTTAGCTTATGACATTCAGCAAAAAATGGGCATATGAAAAGCCGGTTCATATTTTTTTGTTTTTTGCTTCTCATCACCTCCTGTCGACTTTCAGACAACGCAGCACCTGTACCATATTATCTGATCCTTGAAGATCCAGTTGTTGTTGCGCCACTAGGGGGTGGTCAGGACTCTCATAAAATCACGGATGCCTGGGTTTTTGCTGATGGCCAGATCCTGGGTGTGTTTCCATTGCCTGCCAGGATTCCGATAGTGGCACAGGAGGGTAGTGTTGAAATTACGATTCTCGCAGGTATTCGAAATAATGGCATGTTTGATGCGCCTGTCTTTTATCCATTTTATAAATCCATAGTCAAATCTGTTTCTCCAAAGCCCAATGGGAGCGAAAATATTCCATTATTATTCCAATATGTGAGCAATGCAAAAATTCCTGTAAATGAAAGCTTCGAAAGCGGTACTTCGTTTACAATTGACCTTGACAATAATATCAATACTGAGATTATTTCTACCGGAGAAGACGCACGTACGGGAAAACGCAGCGGTTTGATATCTTTGTCTAACAACCAGAAATTTGTAGAAGTAGGCTCCTCTTTACGTGTTTTAAACAGTCAGAATTCAAAGGGTAAGAGTTATATTGAACTGGATTACAGGGGAGAGGGTGAAATTGCTGTGGGCATTATAAAAACGAGAAATACTGCCTTTCGGGTTGATTATGTGCTGTTTGTCCCAGGCAAACAAGAATGGAATAAGATTTATATCGATGTCACAGACGTACTTTCTCCAGGTGATTATGATGAGTATCGGCTGGCATTAGGATTTTCCCGTACTGGATTCAGCGAAACATCCCGTATTTACGTTGATAATATAAAACACGTACATTTCTAATGTCTACAGAGCAAAGAAGAGGCGAGTTGTTTGTATATCGGGCAGGAGATTTCCTTGCTGCGTTGCTTGCGTGGTTTTTGTTTTTTATGTACCGGAAGCAAGTTGAAATCCCTGGCAGGCCATGGTCAGACTACATGGATGATCTACGACTATGGCAAGGCTTGCTTTTGATTCCACTTTTTTGGGTGGTTGTGTATTCCATATTTGATAAATATCGCGATATCTATCGATATTCCCGACTTGAAACCTTAAAAAGTACTGTATTTACTTCGTTTCTTGGGGTGATGGTTTTGTTTTTTACGGTTTTAATGGATGATGCTGCTTTACAATATACTTCATACCTTACCTTATTTTCTGTACTATTTCTGATTCATTTTTTGATCACTGGTTTTTTTCGAATGATGATTCTGACGGTGGCAAGCCGTCGGTTAAGGTCAGGAAAGATCACCTACAACACGATCATCATCGGTGGAGACAAAAATGCTGTCGATCTGTACGAGGAAATACTCAGCAGGCCTTATAGCCTGGGCCATAAATTTATTGGATTTGTTGACAGCAATGGAAGTAGTTCAAATCATCTGGAAAAGTATCTTCCAAAACTGGGAAAGCTGAATTCTCTGGAAAGCATTTTGTTGTCTCAGGGCGTAGAAGAGGTCATTATTGCTGTAGAGACATCGGAGCACGATAAACTGAAGAGTATCTTAGATACTTTATTTGATTACTCTGAGCAGTTACTTATTAAGGTGATACCTGATACGTATGATATCATGCTTGGTGCGGTGAAAATGACGCATATTTATGGGGCTGTTTTGATAGAAATTGAACGTGAACTGATGCCACACTGGCAAAAAGTCGTGAAACGCCTGATAGATTATGTCATCAGCTCTGTGGCGATACTCGTCTTGTCACCTTTGCTATTGCTCGCGGCACTTCGTGTAAAAATGTCGTCACCAGGTCCGGTCTTTTATATGCAGGAGCGGATTGGGCTCAATGGAAAACCCTTTCAGATCATAAAGTTCAGGTCGATGTTCATCGAAGCAGAAAAGGGCGGACCACAGTTGTCAAGTGATACAGACAATCGCGTGACAAGTTGGGGGAGAATCATGCGTAAATGGAGAATAGATGAAATTCCTCAATTTTTTAATGTGCTGAAAGGTGATATGTCCATTGTGGGGCCTCGACCTGAGCGCAGATATTATATTGATTTGATAGAACAAGAAGCCCCTCATTACAAGCACCTGCTAAAAGTGAGACCTGGGATCACTTCCTGGGGCCAGGTGAAGTACGGTTATGCATCTAATGTGTCACAAATGATTCAAAGACTCAAATTTGATATTTTGTACATTGAAAACATGTCGTTAAGTCTGGACATCAAGATCTTGTTTTACACAATACTGGTGTTATTCCAGGGAAAGGGGAAGTAAATACAAAAAAATCACTTCGGAATTTTAGAAGTAGGAGGGAGCCATATAGACTTTTCCCGAGTCTTCTGAAGATTTGACGGAATAGCTAAAACCTGGGTGGATTGAAAAGGCGCCATATCTGCCATCTTTCCGTAAAGCGAGGAAACCCACCTGAAAATCTTTTGCTTTCACCGGGTTGATGTTGATCAGACGTTCGATAGCCATTCTGCAAGCAATCTCCGGGTCGTGTCCCATGCGCATGAATTCTACGACGAGGTGTGTTCCACAAATGCGTATGACTTCTTCTCCCTGACCGGAGGAAGTTGCGGCTCCCACGGTGTTATCGACATAGAGACCACCTCCGATCAAGGGGGAATCTCCCACGCGGCCATGCATTTTAAATCCCATGCCTGAGGTGGTGCATGCTCCAGAGAGATTACCATTTATGTCCAGAGCTACAAGTCCCATGGTGTCGTGATTGAATTCGCCATTGGACAATTTTTTTGGAGCATTCTTGTGGTGGTTACCCTTGCCCTGGTTTTGTTCTATGTTGATGACAGGTTTGTATTCTGATTTTTGCAGCCATTTTTGGTATTCCTTTGCCGCATCGTCCGAAAGTTTACCGGATTCTTCGCTGAAACCCTGACTGAGCGCAAATTGTCTGGCTCCTTCACCGACAAGCATAACGTGAGGGGTCAGTTCCATCACTTTTCGGGCGATGCTGGTAGGGTGCCGGAATTTTTGCAGAAAGGACACACTACCGCAGTTATAATTTTCATCCATGATGCATGCATCGAGCGTGACGAAGCCTTCACGATCGGGGTTACCTCCCAGTCCCACGCAACAGTTGATCGTATCTTCGATCTGGTTTGCTCCTCTTTCGACTGCATCAATGGCTTTTCCGCCAGTGCCAAGGACTTCCCACGCCGCTTCATTAACAGGCATTCCGCTATCCCACGTTGAAACAACGACAGGAAGCTTGTCTGTGTTGTAAGTGTTTGTATTCCATGGACTTATAAGGCCAACTGCGGGGATTGCTGTGACGCCTTGTTTTAGGAAATTTCTTCGACTTGCACGCATATTAGAAAATTTTACACCAAAATTAATTTTTCTTGGCATGCCATTGATCAAAATACGGATATTATTCCATCAGCTCAAAAAAAATCTGTGCTGAAATTCCTATCTTTGCAGCTTAAATGTTCCTGTATGTTTGAAAATTTGAGTGAAAAACTGGATTTAGCTTTTAAAAGTCTGAAAGGAGAAGGGAAGCTTACTGAACTCAATGTTGCCAATTCGATTAAAGAAATACGCCGCGCTTTGGTAGCGGCCGACGTGAATTATAAGATTGCTAAAGAATTTACTGACAAGGTCAAGGATAAGGCTTTGGGTACAGAAAATGTACTCGCTTCGGTCAAACCCGGCGATTTGATGGTCAAAATAGTCCAGGACGAGATGACTGCACTGATGGGTGGTCAGGCAGAGGGTATCAATATCAAAGGGAATCCTGGTGTCATTCTAGTTTCTGGTTTACAGGGATCAGGAAAGACCACATTTTCTGGAAAGCTTGCAAAATATCTGAAGGAGAAAAAATCAAAAAAACCATTGCTTGTGGCTTGTGACGTGTATCGTCCGGCGGCAGTTGACCAGCTAACGGTGATTGCTGAGCAGATTGGAGTTCCGATATACAAAGAGTCCGAGAGCAAAGATCCGGTATCTATCTCTAAAAATGCCATAGCCTGGGCAAGAAGTAACAGCCATGATGTGGTGATTATAGATACTGCCGGTCGCTTATCTGTGGATGAGGAAATGATGGCGGAAATAGAACAGGTCAAGAAGTCTGTGCAACCTACAGAAACACTTTTTGTCGTGGACTCCATGACTGGTCAGGACGCTGTGAACACTGCTATGGTGTTTAATGAAAGACTGCAGTTTGATGGGGTAGTCTTGACAAAGCTTGATGGTGATACACGTGGGGGAGCTGCGCTTTCCATCAGATATTCAGTCGGCAAACCCATCAAGTTTGTGAGTTCAGGTGAAAAGATGGAGACTCTTGATGTGTTTCACCCCGACAGGATGGCGCAACGTATCCTTGGAATGGGGGATATCGTTTCGTTTGTAGAGCGTGCTCAGGAACAGTTTGATGAAAAAGAGGCCGAGCGACTGGAAAAAAAGATACGTAAAAATAAGTTTGATTTTAACGACTTTTTAGGCCAGTTGCAGCAAATCAGGAGGATGGGTGACATGCGTTCGTTGATCAACATGATTCCGGGCATGAGTAAAATGACAAAGGATTTGGATATTGATGACAAGGCATTTGTACGTGTTGAGGCAATTATTCAATCTATGACTCCCAGGGAACGTGCTAATCCAGATTTGCTGAATCTTTCCAGAAAAAAAAGAATTGCATCTGGAAGCGGGAGAGATCTGAATGAAATTAATATGTTCATCAAACAATTTGACCAGATGCGGAAAATGCTTCAGATGATGAGCAAGGGCAAAGGTATGGACAAATTCATGCAAGGCATGCCCAATCTACCGGGAAAGAGATAAAATCCGTTTACTTTTTATTCAAATTACGATTGTGAACACCCTTTCTTAATTCTGTATTAGAAAGATTTATCATAATTTTAATTTTTTTATCAAGTTTCTTTCAACCTGTCTATAGAAATTGTTACTTTGTGACCAATTATTATTTCACTTTTAACAATTATTGGGATGAAGAAATGTTTACTTATTCTCTTGACGGTTTTTACCGGCCTCACAACGGGATTCAGCCAGTTACCAAATGGTACACAGGCTCCTGGATTTAACCTGTTGGATTTGAATGGAAATGCCCACGATTTGTATGGAGATTACCTCAACCAGGGTGTCCATGTGGTCATTGATTTTTCTGCTACCTGGTGTGGACCGTGCTGGTAGGAACTCAGGGTAATTGGGTTTCTGGCACACCTTATCCGATCATTAATACTACAAGCACAAATGGTCCTGGTACAGCTTCTCAATGGTCAATTGCCTTCTGGCCTACTGTATACATGGTATCTGCACAAAACGGTAGAGTATACAGGGAAGGAACTCCTTCATCCACTGCTCTGAACAACTGGGTTCTGGGTTCATTTGAGATGGAAGGTAACGCAGTAATCACAGATGCAGTTTGCGGTGGTGACGGTGAGATCGACCTGACAGTAACTGCCGGCTACGGTGCGAAAACGTACGCTTGGAGCAACGGTCGCACTTCTCAGGACCTCAATGGTCTGAGTCCAGGAGTATACATTTGTACGATAACAGATGCACACGACTATTCAGTTGTCACAGATCCATTTGTCGTAGGAGGTACGCTTGCAGGCCTTGAAGTTCAGGTAGCTGCTACACAGCAACCAAGTTGCTTTGGTTCAACAAATGGTGCAGCAGCTGCAAATGGTTTCTTCGGCAATGGAAGTTATACCTATGCTTGGAGTAATGGTCAGTCAACTTCAACCATTACAGGTTTGTCAGCTGGTGAATATTTTGTTACTGTGACTGATGCTGCAGGATGTACGACTGAATCTTCAATCGAATTGATTCAGCCTAACGCCATTGCGGCGTCAGTAGTAGCACCAGAAATACCTTGCAACCAGACCACAGGTTCGGCAACTATCAACGCGACAGGAGGTACAACTCCGTACACTTACAACATCGGTAGTGGTCCGCAGACATCCAATGTCTTCCCGAATCTTGCGCCTAATGCCTACAATTATGCAATCGTAGACTCTAAGGGATGTAATTTTAATAACTCATTTACATTGACTGCTCAGGTAGCTCCAACTGCTGCAGCTGCAGCCCAGGGTACAATTACATGTGCTACAGGTCAGGTGCAGGTTTCAGGTACTGGTTCATCCAGTGGCAGTAACATCACTTATGCTTGGTCTACTTCCAACGGAACAATTGTTTCTGGTCAAAATGAAGCCGTTGCAACTGTGAGTGCAGCTGGTACGTATACGCTACAGGTAACTAACAGCACAAACGGCTGTTCTTCTTCTGCATCAACCAGCGTTTCAGCCAATACCACACAGCCTGCGGCGACAGTGAATAATGCGCAGTTGACATGTTCTGTGACTTCTGCACAACTTTGCGTTGATACTGATCCGGCGAATACCGTATCTTGGAATATTGGTGGACAAGTGACAAACGGAAGTTGTACAACTGTCAATGCCGCA
>JAJTEZ010000042.1 GCA_021298335.1 Saprospiraceae bacterium
CCTTCACACCTACACATTTCAGACAATCACACCAATCCCGCTCATCCCCAAATCCTGTAAATCCTGATTCAGACAAATACCCTAAAAAAACGCATCTCATCTGAATGCAGACTCCCCCAGGTCATACATCCCAGGCTCCACCTCAAAAGAATTAACATACCTTCCACCTCCCTTTTCATAAATTCATCGGATATTTGCAGCCATGGCAAAGACCACCCCCAAATATATATATCGGGATGTTAGCTGGCTCTCGTTCAACCATCGCGTGCTGCAGGAAGCAAAAGATCCTTCCGTACCTTTGCTTGAACGATTGAAGTTTCTGGCCATCTATTCATCTAATCTCGATGAATTTTTTCGCATTCGCGTTGCCAACCACCGCAACCTTATGCGCGCAGACAAGTCTGCCCTAAAAAATATCGACTATTCACCGGAGAATATCCTGAATGACCTCATACAGATTGCCAATAAGTTGCAGAAGGAATTCAGCCGCATCTTCGAGGAGGAAATCCTCCCAGGCCTGCGAAAAAACGGCATTCAGATTGTCAACTGGACAAAAATGAGCCGCGAACAGATGGAGTTCGTCGACACATACTTCAACGAATACCTACTCCCTTTCGTACAACCCGTCATCCTAGCCGAAAAAAAAATCAAACCTTTCCTCAATAATGGTGCACTCTACCTGGCACTACACCTGCGCGACAAGGACACTACAAAAAAAATAGAGGATGATTATGCCATCGTAAAGATTCCCTCCGATCACCTGTCACGGTTTCTGGAGCTGCCCCCCAAAGGGGATGGAAGCCGCCAGATTCTGATCCTTGATGATGCAGTCAGGTATAGCGTGAGGCTCATCTTCCCGGGCTATCACATTCTGGACACATATTCCATCAAACTAACCAGAGATGCAGAATTGTATATCGACGACGAATATACAGGCGACCTCATTTCCAAAATCAAAAAAAGCCTCAACAAACGCAATATCGGCATCGCCTCTCGCATGGTGTACGATCGAACTATGCCCCATCATTTCCTGGAATACCTCATGGGGGTATTCGAAATCGACAGCATGGACCTTCTTCCGGAAGGAAGATACCACAATAACGCCGATTTCTTCAAATTCCCTTCCTTCCAGCTCAATCATCTGCGTGAGCCGGAATTGCCTGCTATTCCACTGAAAGAGCTCGAGCAAGCAGATTCCCTGTTTGATGCCATCAAGCAAAAAGACCATCTTCTGCACGTACCTTACCATAGTTATGAAAGTGTAATCCGCTTTTTTGAAGAAGCCGCCACAGATTCCGATGTTACTCACATAAAAATCATTCAGTATAGAGTGGCTAAGGTTTCCCGCATTATGGAAGCCATAAAGCTGGCTGTTAAAAACGGAAAACAGGTAAGTACCTTCATAGAAGTGAAAGCACGCTTTGACGAGGAAGCAAACCTGCGATGGGGTGAAGAACTGGAAGCCGCCGGCGTAACTGTCTATTACAGCATGCCAGGGTATAAGGTGCATTCCAAGCTGGCCCTGGTACGCCGAATGGAAGAGGGCCACCCCGCCCTGTATGCCTATCTTGGAACAGGCAATTTTCACGAGGTAACCGCCCGCATTTACTCAGACTTTGGCATTTTTACCCACGATAAGCGCCTGACTGCAGAAGTTGCCAGGGTATTCAACTTCCTCGAAACAAAGAAAAAACCAGCTCAGCCTTTCAAGTACCTTGGCGTAGGCTTGTTCAACCTGAAAGAAAAACTCATCAATCTTATTAAACGCGAAATTGAGTTTGCCAGACAAGGCCAGAAAGCTCGCATTCTACTGAAAATGAATAGCCTCCAGGATGAGGAAATGATCAATCTCCTGTACGAAGCAAGCCAGGCAGGTGTGAAAATCAAACTCATTATTCGTGGAATCTGCTCCCTGGTTCCCGGCATCAAAGGCCAAAGCTCCAATATTTCCGCAATTTCTATCGTAGACCGATTTCTGGAACATAGCCGTGTTTTCGTGTTTCATAACGACGGCAAGCGTGAAGTGTTCCTCTCTTCTGCCGACTGGATGGTTCGAAACCTGCATTACCGTGTAGAGACAGTCTTCCCTGTTCTCGACCCCGCTTTGGCAAATCTCATCGTAGATTGCATGCAACTACAGTGGCAAGATAACCTGAAAGCACGAATCCTGGACGAAAGGTTAACCAACAAATACAGACAACTTGACGACGACATAGCCATTAGGTCACAAATTGCCACATACCACTACATTAAACGCCACGAAGAATCAAATTCACCTGAACAACATCCTGATAATTAAATATTTATGCTACGAAATATCTCACCTGTAGATGGCAGGTACGCTCAATCCACAGAAATCCTGCAGCCTTTCATGTCTGAATACGCTCTTATAAGATACAGAATTCTCGTGGAAGTAGCCTATTTCAAGGCACTAGCAGGCATTCCACTTCCACAATTGAAGGATTTAGATACAGCATCACTCGCAGCTCTGGACCATCTGCTAAGCCATTTTTCCGATGCGGAAGCAGAAAAAATCAAGGAAATCGAACGTACCACAAACCATGATGTAAAAGCCGTCGAGTATTACATCAAGTCCCACATGCAAAACACCCCGCTCTCGCCTTATGTGGAATTTGTACATTTTGGTTTGACTTCACAGGACATCAATAATACCGCCATTCCTCTCATGCTCAGGGATGCATTAAAGGAAGTTGTGTTGCCTTCTTTAAAGAAAATCTCACACATCATCCAGGCTTCCGCTACATCATACAGTGGCATAGCCATGCTGGCGCGAACCCATGGTCAACCTGCTTCACCCACCACCTTAGGCAAGGAATTCCTGGTATTCGTAGAACGACTCGAACAGGCCATCCACCAACTGGAATCCACACGTCTTTACGCCAAATTCGGTGGAGCAACAGGTAATTTTAATGCACATTTAGTAAGTTACCCGGAGATCGACTGGCCTACATTTGCCAATTCTCTCATCCAATCACTTGGACTGGAAAGACACCAATACACCACACAGATTGCACATTACGACGACCTTGCAGCTGTCTGCCATAACCTGATACGCATCAACACCATTTTAATAGACTTTTGCCGGGACATGTGGACCTACATCTCCATGGAATATTTTCAGCAAAAAACCATTGCCGGTGAGGTAGGTTCCTCAGCTATGCCTCACAAAGTCAATCCTATCGACTTTGAAAACGCAGAAGGCAATCTGGGTATGGCAAATGCCGTATTTAGTTTTCTCGCAGAAAAGCTCCCCGTATCAAGGCTTCAACGTGACCTGACAGACTCGACTGTGCTCCGCAATCTGGGTGTTCCCCTGGCACACATGATGATATCACTTCGCTCCCTGGAAAAGGGCATGGCAAAAGTCTATGTCAACAAAGCTGCACTGGATAATGATCTTGACAGCAATTGGGCTGTTGTGGCTGAAGCAATACAAACCATTCTAAGGCGTGAAATGTATCCCGAACCCTATGAAGCTCTCAAAGCATTGACAAGAGGCAAGCATGGCATTAGCCGGGAAGATATTCATCTCTTTATCAACACGTTGGATGTCAGCACGGCCATCAAGGAAGAATTGTACGCCATCACGCCATTCAACTATACCGGATACCCTCGATAACATATGTATACCCAATATAACAACACCCAGTTCTGGAGATTTTACCAGCAGTTCTGCCGATAGTCTGTCATTTGAAGAACAAAACAGACATTTTGATAAATTATTCCCATATTTGGGTAATGACATATATTAAATTACGTAAATTTGGCTTTCTGCTGATTACAAAACAACTAAACCTTGTACCATGAGACATTTTTTATCAATCGCTTTGATGTTTTTTACTTTTGCAATGTTTGCCCAGTCAGACCTTGGCGTAAAAAGTTACAGCACAAATATGCGCAAGGAAGGCTTGATTACCTGGGGGCTTGCGCTCAATGCAATCGACAACACTAGTCTTACCTCGCAAACAGGTTTTTTTGATATGGGAATGAGTTGGAATATTCTGCCGCTTCCTACAACAGTAAGTGGGGATGTAAACTTCGGAAAATTCTTTAGTTACGGGGGGGGACTTACACTTTCCCGCCTGAATCAAACGATCAAACAACAGGATGAAAAAATCAATGAAAACAAATCCTATTTTGCCTTTGATACAAATGTAAAATGGTATTATTTCTCATCCAGTAGGTTTGGTTTCTACACATTTGCAGGTCCATCAGTCATAGCATCCGGGGGAGTGGTTGTAGGGGCTAATTTTGGTATTGGCTTTGACACATGGATTACGCCTCAAATGGGTATCCGGTTACAAACAATGGGAAAAAGACATGTACAGAATGAAGTTTTGGGTCGTACACACGCACAACATTCGATTGGTGCAATTGGTACATTTTAAGCGTTGCGTCCAGTAACTTCACTCATTGAGTTTATCGTTACATTTCGCACCTTTCAAAAAAAAATTTGAGGTGTTCAATATTTTATAGTGTCCTGCGTCCTATCGGGGTTTCACTTTTTTATTGAATTCAGCGAATTTCAAATCGGCATCGGCTTTTAGCAAGGAAAGCATGTCAGCAGGAGCTATCTTTGATTTGCTGTAGCTTATGACCCAATAATTCAAATCATTAGACAATCGTTTCACCAGCTGCACATCATACTGCGGATATTTTTTCAGCCACTGAGCAAGAAAGACGTTTGAAGCGGGTTCGATAATGATCTGACTTTCAATGACTTCATCTCCCCCCCCCTCATTTTTAGCGGGCATATCTTCCCGGGTGACCTGCACTTCAAACGCTTTAACCAGTTTCCATTGGTCTGAAGAAATGAGTTTTTCCAGACTACGCTGTAAGTTGAGTATTTCCTGTGGTCTGTCTATGCTCCCGGAAATACGCTTTGACCTTTTCTCATGTGCAAAAGACATCACAATTAAAGGCATTTCAGGAAGGGGATTGGGATAGTCATTACGAAAGGAATAAATCTCTGCATCCAAAAATGACCTGACCAAAGCGTTGTATTGGGTCTTGTCCAACTTTCGTGTATATAATCCGTACATTTCTACGTTCTGAATCCCCTCATACACCAGTTGCCTGTTTGAATATAAAAACAATTTATACACCGAACATTTTCCGGAGCAAGCTCCTTTCTCCAGACTGATTACCGGCTCAGTTTTTCGCAGTGCATAGACGTCCTTCAGGCCCGAGCACCCTTGACTCAAGACAATTGCAGCCAGCAAAATGTATACATACTTCATAAGTCACTTTTGCAACAAAAATACTATTTTTTCATGATCACTTGTGGGAAGCGCTCTATTTATTGTATTCGTTCGTGTAGATCAGTCTATCAACACCAACTTACCACTGCCTTTCCATCCAGCAGCTGAACGTATGCGGTAAAGGTAAAAACCTGGCTGCAGACCTGTACCAAGCAGGGAAAGTTGTACATCAGTTACTGGGATTGTAACCAAGATACGTCCCTGATTGTCCAGAAGATCTACAAAGGTCTGGTGATCAGGCACAATTCCGCGAAGATGAATGTCTCCTCCTGTTCTGACCAGTGAAGGAAATAACTCAGCTTTTTCAAAATGCCCTACAGCAGTACCGGATAATGGAATGTCTGCCAGAACTTCAAGTTCATCGAAGTAAAACCCATCTTTTTCGGCGTACTCATCTGATACAAGCTGAAATCGAATCCAGACTTTTTCTTGCCCGGCAAACAGATTCAGATCCACCTCCTCTTTCACCCATTCAGATTGCATACCATCATATACAGGTGAATTAAAGTCCTGATTTACCCCTCCTGCACGGGTGTATTTTCCGCAAAGAGGGATAAAATCGATGCTATCAGTAGAAGCACCCACCTGGGCGAAATCGTATTGGCTTTCAATATCCCATTTTGCATAGTATGTAAGGACGGCCTTTGAAGCGCCGGACAAGTCAACAGGTTTTGTAAGTGTTACAGTCACCTGTTCATTACTTTTGTATGTACCCGATTCGGAATCTGTCAGTGCAAAAGGAGGGGAAACACACTGAGTAGTCGACTCCCAGGTCGATGTTGAAAAAGCCTGTATGTTGTTAATATTTTCAGTAAATACCGTCCTTAATGGAGCAGGCAGCCATTCCTTCCGGATGCTCTGTGTGGTAAGCAGGCCCTCATTGTTCGTAACGAGAAGAAACTCGATGCCGGTCTCATAATTTCGAGCAGCATCAACCTCAACATCAAACAATAGATTTTCGGACTCACCGGCGGCAAGTCGTATTTCCCTGTTAGGCTGTATAACTGAAACTCCTTCGGTAGCTGAGGTGAGTGTCACTGTGCTGGCGCCGTCCCGGAGACCTGCTCTGCTCACTCGTACCGCTATTTTCTGAAATTCAGGCGTTACATATTTTGACAAAACGCGTTCTTCTGCAGTATAATAACTTAGTGTGAGCAAAGCTGTGGACAGATTCATCCAAACACAGGATTTATTCAGCTGATCGATATCAGCGGCAGGTGGCCAAAATGAAGGACCCACTTCCGGAGTCATAGAATAAATGGCCGGTTTACCTGTATTTTCTCCATACATCCAGTCATCACTATCACCATTGACCAGGTATCCGACAGTTTCAACGCCGGTGCCCATCAGAAAACCCGACTCACGATTCATCACACTGCCCATTGCTTTAAATAATGCATCTTCGCTGGTAGGCTCGTCATTGTAACCCCATGGATGGATCAGATAATTTCCAAAAGTATGGTAATTCAACGCCACAGCAAAAGGCACCTCCAGGCATAAATATCTGATTGCCTGCGTTTCAGGCTCCGAAAAAGCAGATGGCCCTCGAAATGTCTGTGAATTAGGATTGCCAGAAGATCCGGCATTGTCGACCCCCCAAAAATAGCTGTAATTGCGGTTCAGATCGACTCCCTTCAGATTTCCGGATCCGTCAACCCACATATTTTTCCGCCACATCCCTCCCCCATTGGGATGAGTAGATTGGTTTTGCAAATAGCCGTCGGGGTTTATACACGGCACAAAATAAAGTTCTGTCTCCCTGAGAATTCTGTCCACAGTATCATCCTTTCCATAATTTTCAAGTAGATACCACAGATAGAACAACATCTGAGAAAGGGAATTGGGCTCTCGCGCATGGTGCAGAGCGGTATAAAGTACTTTGGGCTTCTTTGGATCCTTCTTGCTGATATCATCAGACATCCGCACATAAAAAATTTGATTGCCTTTTTGTGTCGTAAAACCCGGAATATTCTCCCTTTGAGAAATTATGTTAGGGTATCTCTTGGCCATCAGGTCTAGAACAGACAACATTTCCTCATACGTAAAGTAACCACCCATTGAACCCGGCTCATATTGTGACGGAGTAGTGTACGGATAATCTCCCGGCACTTTTCCATCACATGCTCCAAAACTTCGATTCCCCACGTTGACCAACTCTGATGGTCTGTCTTGCCTGGCATACCAGCTGGCTACATCATCCTGAAGCACCTTATATCGGAAGCCCAACTGCCGGACCGTTGCCAATTCCTCCTCAGAATAGTCGTTGATCAACCATTTTTGCTCTGCACTCAGGCCATGATCGACCTCCAAACCGGCTTCTGCAAGTATTCGAAGGCTTCGGCCTTCCAGAAAAATCTGAACCTTTTGATAGTTACTCTGCTGAGTCACCTGCGCATGCAGAAAGGGCAGAGAAAAAGGTAAAAAAACCAGCGATAGACAGACACGGAGATAAAGGAATTGTCGCATAAATTTACAGCATTCAATGATTGCCACCGGCAATGCAAAATTATTGCAATAATACGCAGATTACCTGGCAATTGATGCAATTCATCATACAACGTATAAAACAATTTTTAATGCAATAACTGAACGCTTAAATGACATCAAAATCAGTAATGTCAATTGGCTCTATGTCGTCAACTGCATCGAAGCCCTCTCCTTTACTGTTTTGTTTGTCCAGTGACCAGTGATCAGTAGCGGTAGTTTGAAGCCATAATTCAGACGATTTTCGAAAAATCTGCACATGCAGACGATACTTATCACGCATCAGATTTTCAAATTCAGCCACAGACATGCTACCGTCCACAACAAAAGTCTGATCTTCCAGCTGTGGGTTCAAACGACCAAGCAATGTATTGTGGGAAATCTGATCAGCCGCCGGTGACCCGTGCTCACTCTCATGAGCTTTCTGATAAAATTCTAAGCGGAGAAACTGGAACTGACTGGCAAACTGGTCAAATACTTCCTGTACCGTCGTTTTTGCAGATATTTGCATATTGATATTTTTCTTTCGGGTGAATGAATTCAAAGCGCTTAAATTCAAAACAAAAGTACTTTTTTATCGCCAAGAATATTCAATCGCAGGTTGTTAATCGCATAATTTCGTAACTTTAAAATATTTTCTACAGCCGCGAGCGGCAAAAATGAAACTGAACTCTGTGAAAACTCTGATTCGCTACTACTCTAAAGCCAATTGGTTTGAAGTTATGAAATGAGCATGAGGCGATCATACAAAACACCATGATTATTTCTCGTGCGAATTCCATATAACCTTGATAATCTGTCACTCAGAGAGTGATAAACTAAAAATAAACATATGAAATGAGCATGAGGCGATCACACAAAACAGGATGATTATTTCTCATGCGAATTCCATATGGCATTGATAATCAGTTACTCGGAGAGTGACAAATTAAAAATAAACATATGAAATCTACCCTCCGATTTTGACTTACTCAGATGATGCATTACAGAATAACTGATGCTGTTTAATTGCTTTGTGACAAAATTATTCTACATGATTGAAAATTTCATTGACCTGAATCATCCGAATTGATGACATGACTCATAATTTGTAAAAAAGACTTTGACTGTATAATGATTTGGAATATTGGTAGAATTTGGAATTGGTGCAATTTTTGCAACGTATCTCGTACAACAAAACGAATGCAATGGATTACATAGAGCAGAGCTTCAGATTTAAAGTGTACTCTTCAGTCGATGAACTTTCATTGCAAGACAAAGAAATGATGTTCATGGCTATTCAACAGTTGGAATATGCGTATGCTCCCTACTCAAAATTTCATGTAGGAGCTGCAGTAAGGCTGGAGAATGGTGTTTTATGTCCGGGTTCAAATCAGGAAAATGCCTCTTATCCACTATGTATGTGTGGTGAGAGGGTTGCCTTGTACAACGCAGCTGCCAATCATCCCAACGTTGCTCCCCAAGCCATTGCCATTACCATCAGAAACCAGAAAATGCCTATTCAAAAACCGGTTTCACCTTGCGGCGCATGCCGGCAGGTGATTTCTGAATATGAAAATATTTATCAGAGTCCGATCCGTATTTTACTCAAATCAGATGTGCCGGAAGTCATCGAAATTTCTTCGGTAAAAGACATTTTACCTCTTGGCTTTGACGGTAGCTTTCTCTAACGCAATACGCCTCGCATGTTCGAGATCCTCGACAGTATCGACCCCAAGAGAGTCAAATGCAGTCTCAAAACAATAGACTTTGTACCCATTTTCCAACCACCGCAATTGTTCCAGTGACTCAGCTTGTTCCAGTGTCGATGCCGACAACCTGGTGAGTTCAAGCAATGTTTCGCGGCGGTACCCATATATACCAATGTGGCGAAAATAATCCGCATGGATTAGCCATTGATCAAAACCAAAATCTCTCGAAGCCGGAATTGCCTGTCTCGAAAAATAAAGTGCCTCATCCCTGCAATTACAGACAACTTTTACGGTATTGTAATCAAACAGCTGTTCAGCTGCAGTAATTTTTCGTCTTTGTGTGGCAATCATGATATCAGGGTGTGCCTCCATCGCCATAAAAAGATCTCGTATCTGCTGGGGCTCAATGAATGGTTCATCACCCTGGACGTTGACTACAAGATCACAATCAAGCTGACTGGCCACTTCTGCTATCCTGTCGGTACCTGAGGTGTGATCAGGAGATGTCAGAATTGCTTTCCCTCCATGCGTATGGACGTGTTCTGCAATCATCTCATGATCAGTGGCAACAAGTACAAGATCTACACCTGAAACATTTGAAGCCTGTTCAAATACCCGCATAATCATGCTTTTACCCCGTATGTCGGCAAGTGGTTTTTCAGGCAGCCGTGAAGAAGACATTCTGGCGGGAATAATAATTGCGTTTTTCATAAAACACTACATATTAAAAATATTTTAAATATATTTGCGCTTAAATACACGAAGATTACCAGTAAGATCGACAAAAGGCAATTCAAACGAGGCAAAACAATTTTTTCGTACGTGATATTCTTTTGGATTAATATGACTAAAATCTTGGTGTGGCTTGTCAAAAATAAACAAATGAAACAAACATTTAACTGCAAAGTTAGGAAGATTTGGAAAACCTTTATTTTGTTACTTGCCATAATCAGTCTGGGTGATCAGTCAGGAATAGGACAGGTGGCAGTGGCAGAAAAATCGATCCTGGTAGAAGCAGATGAGGAAGGGACGTTGTTTTATCATTGGAACAATTCCTGTGGTATCCCATATATGCGAGTAGCTATCTGGCTGAGTTTACAAGATAGCGACTTGCGGAAATATAACCCGATTGCAGAGGGTCAATCCTTTCGAATGGCTAAAAAAATCAGGATGCCTGTAGCAAAAGACAGGCTTGTATTCTCCAACGGAATGAGAAAGGATTCCATCAAACCCTTACAAATTTGGTATAAGGTAAAAAAAGGAGAAACACTATACCGCATTGCAAGGAATTATGCCGGATGCAGTATGGCCCAATTAATGCAAATCAACCAGAAAGTCCAATGGGAAATTCACGAGGGTGAGAAGATAATGCTGGGTACTATACTACCCGGTGATAAGACTTCAAAAGAGGAATCTGGCAGCTTGCCGGTATCGGCCGGTACTAAAGAAAAGACCCTAAACCTCCCCCTTAAAGAGCCGGCCGGGCAAACTGAAGCACCTGAAGTCACCAATCAGGATGAAATGAAGAGATGGGTAGAAGAAGAAGTCATTGGGGGAAAGGTAAAAAATGATAAAAATGGAAAATCGTTTTTTGTATTGCACAATACAGCGCAGCAGGGTTCAACCATGGTGGTGTACAATCCGATGCTAAGGCGAGCCATTTCTGCTAAAGTGCTGGGACCGATTCCGGTTGGTACATACAGGGAAGAAATTCAGGTAATCCTAAGTGCCGCAGCCGCAAGAGAACTAGGTATAATTGACTTCAGATTTAAAGTCAGATTAAGGTATGAATTGCCTGCCGAACTGGAGTAAATCCATCAAATAATAAAATGTGTTTGTGGTGCAATGCAGTGTTTTTTAGACGAATAAACATCCCCCCTACTTTGGATTTCAACAGATGCTTCAACAGATATGACATATTTTAAAAATATGTCATATCTGTTGAAAATTAATAATGAAAAAAGCACCTTTTCCCCACACTTGTCAATACCCGACCCAAATTTTGACTAAATTTTAACATTTCTCAGAACATAAACTTTCCTCGACACTCTCCGTTTTATCTATCTAAATTGTTGTGATTGTCATACCTTTGCAACGTCAAACCCTGACCCTCATGAAGAGAAATTTTCTGATCGCCCTAATTCTTATCGCAGCTGGCATCGCTGTCTTTGTCAATGCATCACGTGATGTAAGCACCTATGCCTCATTCGCAGAAGCAGACCAAAACGGAAAAGTAAAAATTGTCGGACAACTTTCTAAGGATAAACCAATGGAATACAACCCGGAATCAAACCCGAACTTGTTTACTTTTTACATGAAAGACGCTTCAGGCACTGAAAAAAAAGTCATCCTTCATCAACCAAAGCCTCAGGATTTCGAAATGTCTGAGCAAATTGTCGTGACCGGCACTCTGGAAAATGAAGATTTCCACGCTTCGGAAATCCTGATGAAATGCCCTTCCAAATACAAGGATGAGGAAATGGCAGTCAGAAACAAATCATAGCAACTAATCTCCCATGCAGGAAATCAAATACGTTGGCGAACACCTTTGGCTAGGCCAGTTAGGGCACTTTTGCGTAATTCTCGCGTTTGTAACAGCCATCAGCAGCATGGTAGCATACATCTTCAGCAGTAGAAGCACAGAAAAGTCCAACTCCAAAACATGGAAATCCTTAGGACAGTGGGGGTTTTTCACACACTCCCTGTCAATTTTTAGCTTGATGGGACTTTTATTGTATGCCATGTACCATCACATGTACGAATACAGCTATGTTTTCGACCATGTCTCGCCAGACTTACCTCTAAAATATATACTCTCTGCGTTCTGGGAAGGACAAGAAGGCAGTTTTCTCCTTTGGATGGTCTGGCATGCCATTCTGGGCCTTGTCATCATTAAACGCAGCGATTTGTTTGAACCACAAGTCATGGCAATTTTTGCTTTTGCGCAAGCCATCCTGATGACTATGGTGCTGGGCATCCATATTCCTTTTGGCGATGATACTATCAAAATCGGGAGTTCACCCTTTACCTTGTTGCGGTATATGAATGATGCCCCCATCTTTTTAAATGCAGATTATTTATCCCTCATTAAAGGCAGAGGAATGAATCCTCTTCTACAAAATTACTGGATGACCATTCATCCACCCACCCTCTTCCTTGGCTTTGCATCCACATTAGTGCCTTTTGCATATGCGATTGCCGGACTTTGGAAAAACGATCACACTTCCTGGCTGAAATTTTCCCTTCCCTGGGCATTATTTTCCGGAGGAATTCTCGGTACCGGAATTCTTATGGGTAGCCTTTGGGCCTATGTAGCACTTTCATTTGGTGGCTATTGGGCCTGGGATCCGGTAGAAAATGCTTCCCTGGTACCATGGATGACCCTCGTGGCTGGGATCCACGTGCATATGGTTTCCAGAAACACAGGATTTGCAACCAGGTCAGTCTATTTTTTCTATCTCATCACTTTTATCCTGATCCTTTATTCAACCTTTCTCACCCGAAGCGGTGTTCTGGGTGATACCTCTGCCCACGCCTTCACTGAAATGGGACTGGAATGGCAGTTAATCATTCTCCTGACATCATTTGTACTACTTGGATTTCTTCCATGGATCCTTCGGTTCAGACAAATTCCTCACCCTGCAAAAGAAGAACATATCGCCTCCAGAGAATTCTGGATGTATATCGGCACGATGGTCATTGTCTTCGGGGCTTTTCTAATCACCGCCTCGACTTCCCTGCCAGTCTACAATAAAATCATGACCTGGTTCAACCCCGCCTGGGAAGGAAGAGTCATACAAAATGTCATTGATCATTACAATAAGTACCAGCTTTGGATCGCCGTTTTTGTTTGCCTGCTCTCAGGACTAAGCCTGTTTCTCAGGTATAGTGCTGCCAACTGGGCGGGATATCGTACTACGTTTTTACAGCGAATGGCCATACACAGTGTGCTTGCAGGCATCCTGACAGGTCTGACTGCCCTCTGGATTGAC
>JAJTEZ010000206.1 GCA_021298335.1 Saprospiraceae bacterium
CATCGGCATTATTGATGGTGACATTGCCGTTGGACGTGCCAAAGAAATGACTCACATCCGGAAATACGTAGAATGCTCCCTGCGGCTGATTGACATGCACTCCCGGAATGGCGGAAAGCAGCTGTATAACGAGGTTTCTGCGCTGTAAAAAAGTATCCCTCATAGCATACGACTCTTTTCTGTCGGCGCGCAATGCCGCTTCTGCCGCTGCCTGGCTAAAGGAAGCAGCGCCTGACGTGATTTGGCCCTGCACTTTATTGCACGCTTCAGCGAGCCATTTGGGACCACCCATATATCCAAGTCTCCAACCTGTCATGGAAAAACCCTTGGAAAATCCGTTGACCGTGGCAGTCAGTCCACGCATGGATTCAAAAGCACCGATACTGGCGTGATGCCCTGTAAAATTGATGTATTCATAAATTTCATCCGAAACCACCAGAATGTTGCCGTAAGCAGAAATGACTTCTGCAATCTCACCGAGTTCGCTTCTTGTGTACACAGAGCCTGTCGGATTACAGGGCGAGGAAAAAATCAGCATTTTTGTCCTCGGGGTGATGGCATTTTTGATGTCCTGAGCCGCCACTTTGAAATCTTTTTCAATTCCGGCTCCGACAACGACCGGCACACCACCAGCAAACTTTACAATTTCGTAGTAGGAGACCCAATATGGAGCCAGAATGATGGCCTCGTCTCCTTCATCGAGTATGGCCATGCAAATATTGGCAATACTCTGTTTGGCCCCGTTGGAAACAACAATTTGCGACGGGTCAAAGTGGAGGTCGTTTTCACTTCGGAATTTCTCGCAGATGGCTTGTCTTAGGCCCAATGTACCGGGTACCGGTGTGTATTTTGTCAAACCTTTCCCCAAAGATTCAGTTGCTGCCTGTTTGATGAACTCGGGTGTATCAAAATCCGGCTCGCCTAAACTCAGGCTAATCACATGCACCCCCTTGGCCGCCAGATCCCGGGATTTTTGCGCCATTCTGATCGTGGCGGATTCTTCCATCGCCTGTACTTTGGCAGAGATCATTTTTTCTGGCTGGATACTCATATTTCCCGGATTTATTACATTTAGGAGAACTGCAAAATTATGCTTTTTTCGCATATAACACGGATTACACGCAATAGTTCCTATGGAAAACTGAGTTCTTGTGATTTCCTGCTGTCTATTGCTTTTCTAAAATTTCGTTAAAAAGCCGTTGGATTGGGTCTGATTGCCACGGATGTTGTATTTTTGCATTTTAATTCAAACGTATGAAGCGCGCTCTGACCTTGTTTTCCCTTGCCGTATTCATGCTGTTGTCAGCACAACAGGCTGATGCACAGATTCGAAAGAAAACCTCTGCAAAAAGCAAGCGGGAAGAACAAAAAAAAGAAAAGCGCATGGCGCTGCTTGACAAGTTTAATCCGGAAATCAAGTTTGGAAACCTGGGCTTTTTCAACGGTTTGTCGGTGTCTTCAAAAATGGACCTTGGCTATAAGTTGCACAATCGATTTACCGCCGGGGGAGGTATGAAGGTATTCTATGATCAGTATTCCGTCATTGGACCTGATCCATCTGTCACTGATTTCGGAGGATTGTTATTCGCTCGGGGAAAAATTACGCAGGAAATTTACGTGCAGGCAGAATACGCTTTTATGCGATATGGCAAAGATCCGGATGGCTATCGAATCCGCGATCTAATTGAAACCACCACCCTCAATTATCCACTTATTGGCCTTGGTTACATGAGTGGTACAAACAAGTGGCGGTTTGGTGTCGAATTGCTTTACATCGCCAACGGCCAGGCACAGGATATTCAGAGTTCTGTGGTCGAATATTGGTTTGGCGCAACATACAATTTTTAAGCAGGGTAAATGGTGAAGATTGGCAACACCAACATTGGTGAATTTCCCTTATTGCTCGCTCCCATGGAAGACGTCAGTGACCCTCCTTTTCGTGCTGTTTGCAAGGAACAGGGCAGTGATTTAATGTATACAGAATTCATTTCTGTAGAAGGCTTGATACGGGATGCTCATAAGAGCGTCCAGAAGCTCGATATTTACGATGATGAGCGCCCTATGGGCATTCAGATTTTCGGCGCTGAAATTGATTCTATGGGGCGTGCCGCAGAAATTGTGGAAGAGGCAAAACCAGAGTTGCTTGATATTAACTTTGGTTGTCCAGTCAAAAAAGTGGTCTGTAAAATGGCCGGTGCAGGTATTTTGCAGGATATTCCGCGCATGATTCGACTGACTGAAAAAGTTGTAAAATCCACATCTTTGCCGGTGACAGTCAAAACGAGGCTGGGCTGGGATGAGGATTCTCTCAATATTGTAGAAGTAGCAGAGAGATTACAGGATGTAGGTATTCAGGCATTGACCATCCATGGCCGGACCAGGAAGCAAATGTATAAAGGGGAGGCAGACTGGAGGCTGATCGCTAAGGTAAAAGAAAACCCAAGGATGCACATACCCATTTTTGGTAACGGTGATATTGATAGTCCGCAAAAAGCGCTGTTGTACAAAGAACGATATGGTGTGGATGGAATTATGATTGGCAGGGCCAGCATCGGTTATCCCTGGATCTTTCGGGAGATCAAACAATATTTGCTTGATGGAACCATCCCCACTCCGCCCTCAGTAGAAGAACGGGTGGAAGTGGCACGCAGGCACTTTATAAAAAGTATTGAATGGAAAGGAGACAGAGTAGGCGTTGTGGAAATGCGCAGACACTATACCAATTATTTCAGGGATTTGCCGGGCATTAAAGAATTCAGGGCAAGGCTGGTTTCGGTGATGGAGGTTTCTGAAATTCATGCGATTCTTGACGAGATTAAGGAACATTACCAGGTAGTCGAGCTTTATCCGTAATTTTTGAAAAAACACTATGATATTTCCCATTACACCGCAGGAAAAATCCTTGTTTGATCTCATTCGGGCTGCAGCTTCTCAGCTGGGATTGCCTGTATACGCTGTTGGGGGTTATGTCCGGGACAGGTTGCTGGCGCGCGCTTCCAAGGATATTGATATTGTTTGTGTTGGCGATGGTATTGCGCTGGCTGAGAAAGTTGCTTCGATGATGAGTCCAACGCCTTATGTGGCGGTCTATAGCCGCTTTGGGACAGCGATGCTGCGATTTCAGGATCTGGAAGTAGAATTTGTGGGTGCTGCACTGGCTGTTAGTCTGAATGACGCTGACTATGGCACTATTCTGGATTCATTTGGCGGCTGCCTTGATCTGGAGCGAAAAATCATTCAAACGCCACTGGATCCGGACAAAACCTTTGCAGACGATCCACTCCGGATGATGCGGGCCATCCGATTTGCCACTCAGTTGAATTTCACCATCACTCCTGAGACACTGGATTCCATTGCCAGAAACAGGAAAAGAATTCAAATCATTTCTGTCGAAAGAATTACTGCAGAAATGGAAAAAATCCTCCTTTCTCCTGTGCCTTCTATCGGTTTTACGTTGTTATTTGACACAGGTTTGCTGCAACTTATTTTTCCTGAAATGGCAGCGCTTCAGGGAGTGGAGATCCGAAATCAGATTGGGCATAAAGATAATTTTTATCACACTCTTGAGGTCCTCGATAATATTTGTCGTGAAACAGACAATGTATGGCTGCGCTGGGCCGCTGTGCTACACGATATTGCAAAGCCTCCAACCAAACGGTTTGACCCTCAGTTAGGCTGGACATTTTATGGTCACGAAGCCTTGGGTGCGGCTATGGTGCCTAGACTTTTCAGGAAACTCAAATTGCCGTTGGACCATAAAATGAAATACGTCCAGAAACTGGTGTTGCTCCATCTGCGTCCGATTGCCCTGACCAACGAACTTGTTACTGATTCTGCCGTCAGACGTCTCCTGTTTGAAGCCGGAGAGGATATTGATGACCTGATGACTTTGTGCAAAGCAGATATTACTTCAAAAAATGAAGGCAAAGTCAACAGATATAAGGAAAATTACCGTGTACTTCTTGATAAAATCAGGGAAGTGGAGGCCAAGGATCACCTTCGCAACTGGCAGCCTCCGATTTCCGGGGAAGATATCATGCGTGAATTGAAATTACGACCTTCCAGAGAAGTGGGACTCATCAAACTGGCTATACGAGAGGCAATTTTGGATGGCGAACTGGCAAATGACTATGAAGAAGCATTCCGGTTTATGATGGAAAAAGCCAGAGAAATGAAATTGGCCTGAGTACGTTAAAAGAACCAAAACACGATCTAAACGGATAAATCGGCATATCCAGGCCGTGAATAAAAGTATGAAAAAATACATATTATGAGAAATAATACACCTCATGACAATTCAGTCTTTTCTTTTTTTACATTTACCCGGCGTGAGAGGCGTGGGCTGATGGTGTACTGCGTAATTCTTTGCCTGGTCTGGGCATCTTGCCAATATATCGTTTATCACCTCAATACACCGGTGAGTCCCTCTGATTTGCTCTGGTCACCTGATCTTGAGCCTGAAATGGCCATTGAGATTGAATCGGACGAGGGAGAACACGGTTTAACTGATGAAC
>JAJTEZ010000043.1 GCA_021298335.1 Saprospiraceae bacterium
AGCACAGGTATTTTTACTGCTCGCATCTGTCCAGGCAAGGTATAGGTTCTTTATTTTTAAAGTTTTCCCGCACACATAATTGACTGAAACTGATGAAAACGATGTAATGGCATTTCGCGGAACCGGACCCACGCATCCGCTGATTGGCCTTTCCCTGTGAGGTGAACCATCTGCGTTTAATTCAACCAGCGTACCCCAGAAGGCAAAGGATGTTCGTGTTGAGCCTGTTTTATTATTGATTGCAAGAACTAATGTATTTTCAACAGTATTGCCCGCTGTGCAATTGAAACATGGTTCTTGTGATAACAGCCTTGCACTGACCAACTCCAGATCCTTCGATGTACATGAACTGGGAGGCGGAAAATTGAGTTGAGCCTGCAAAACAGCAGACAAAAAGACAAAGGAAAACATCAGCGATGTACCTTTAATCCTAAAAAATTGCATCATAAATTGTGAAATTGGGTGTGTGTGTTTCATAAACATAAATTTTGAAAGACCAAATGTAGAGGTAACACCCTTCACAAGCAAAGAAAAAATAGTTCAAATCCTATTTTGTCTATGATTTGTCTATAAAAACAACATTTATTAAGATGTTTTTTCTAGGTGAAGAAATTTTAACGGGATCATTAATTTTTATAACCTATATTTCAATTATTTACACATTACGTTTAATTATACAGTGTAATTTCTAAAAACTACATTAATTTCCACCAAAACCGGCCGGCTCAACAAGTTTTACAAAAGTAATTATCAAACGAAAATTTAAATTATCAAATAGCGGTGCTCTTGCCTCTCGTTTTCTGTTTCTAGTCTAGATTGTCGTATATTGCTCATCGAAAACTCCAACCATCACACACATCTGCACCATGACACTTATCTCTTGTGAAACACCATTTTTAAGTATCTTTTTAAATAGATTCCTCCCCAGCTAAAACCTCTGTTAAACAGCCATGAACATTCATAACGCGTTTATTTTACAAATCCTCCTGCTTTTTCTCCCAATATATGCAGTCTCCCAGAAAGTAACCGTCTCCCGCGAAATCAGCATTCGAAACAATTATGCCTACGATATACTCCCAAACGTAGGCAGCAATACAATATTGTATAACGACAAAGGCGTCGAACACGAATTTGAAGTGTATGATAAAAACCTGCGCTACAAAACTACCGTCAGCCCTGAATTTGAAAAGAAAAATATTCAACCCATTGGCATTATCAGCAGAGACTCATCCATCTACTACTTTTATTCTTATCGTGAAGATGACATCCTGGTCACAAGAATGGTAAGATTCGATTCATTGATCAAAGTCATTGATACCTCCACCCTGTCTGTAAAAGAGAAAAAACTCATCAGCAGCAGCCCCAGGTTTACACACTCCGAAGATTTATCTAAAATACTCCTGTTTAGTCCAGATGACAGAAAAATCAACCTGAAACTGATTGATCTGAACACGTTTTCCCTGGTCTATGACTTCAATCTGGTGGCAGAAGGTATCAACCTGAAAGCAGACTTTGAAAAGATAGCCGTTGCCAATGATGGGCATGTTTTAATTGCTGCAAGAAAATCATCCTTCTGGGACCGAAATCCCTCCGGCGGATTCAGCCTCATACAAGTAAAAAACAAGGACGTATCCTCTATCCACCAGTTCAGTCCCGAAAGTGACGAAATTACTCACCTCAAGCTGGATGTGGACAACATCAACCACCGTGTGGTCCTGGCCGGCTTTACAACCTCTAGCGATGAAACTCGCGCCAATGGATATTTTGGCTTTTCCATAAACCCGGATTCCATTCCAGATGAAGCCGAAATCCTGATCAACCGGTTTTCATCAGAATTTATTTCCGAAATTACAGGCAACAAACCAGGAAAATTGAAAGAACTACAGGATTTTATGATCAAACAGATTGTCGTTCGCCATGACGGAGGTGTAGTGCTGCTTTGCGAACATGTCAGAGAGTTTATCCGCCGCGGACAAATGAACATTCCCGGCCAGTTTGGCAACAACTTTGGCATGCGAGGACTCATAGATTATTACCACGAAGAAATGATGATTCTCGCCTGTTTTCCAAACGGACAACCTCACTGGCAAAAAGTGCTGTTTAAAAAACAGTTTTCACAGGACGACAATGCCATCTACTCTTCTTTTTTCTTGTGCAAAACTCCCTCAACAATCCGGCTGATGTATAACGATGAAATTAAAAACAACAATACTGTCAGCGAATATGTGCTAGATCCCCTCGGCAACACCGAACGCAAAAGTGTACTTAGCACAGAGTACCAAAACCTAAGATTGCGGTTCTCACAGGCTATACAAACAGGCTCAGCCAGTCTGATAGTGCCGAGCGAAAAAAACTGGAAAATGAATATGGTGAAAATAGAATACTAAGCCAGAAAACTGGATAAATTTTGAATGCTTTGATTGCATCCAGAAATAAAACACCTTTTCAATTATCTACTTATCCTGGATTACCAGCTTCCACCGCCACCTCCGCCAAATCCGCCGCCTGAAAAACCGCCGCCACCACCACTACCTCCAGACCCACCCGAACTTTGCGGTACTGTACCAAATGCGCTTTGTATATCCTGTACGCTGCTCTCCAGAGAAGAACCAAACGAAGCAAATCCATGCACACCTCCAAACCTCCCTCCAGATGTGGTATACCATCCGGGAGGCTCTAAATGCAAACCATCAAATTTCTCACTCCACTTTTTTGCGTAACCGAAAACCATGGCATAAGGCAAGGTTTTTTCAAAATAGGAAGCATCATCCTCGAGCATCCTCTCCAGCTTGTCTTTCTCTGCTGTTTTGACAAAGGTTCGAAACCCCCTGACTTTCTGATAATATTTGACACCTGTTTGGTTCCTCTTGATCATATAGTATGAAAAGAAAAACCCAATTACAGCAACCAGAAAAAGCGCTATGGCAACCCAGACTTGTTCAAGAAATATCAGTGACAAACCACCGGCAAGCAGACACAAAAAAGACGCGATATAAGAATACACCTGCACATCCAAAGAAACCGGATAATACACACCCATTCTTTTTACATGTGCCGACAAAAGCGTCTTAGCCTCTGTCAGCGTTTTATGAAATTGACCCTTCAAGTCACTCACAAGCACAGTATCGCCAGACGAAAATATACCATTAAAAAAGACGCGCTCATAATCATGCGCCGTGACCGGCAACTCCTTTAATTTCTGTAATTCGTGGTCATCAGGTGCCCAGCTTTTTTCCACATGCTTGATGCTAAGAAACCCCTGCATTGCCCAATACGGCAACAGGGCAATTAAATCGCGAAAATCTGTTTTATCGTCAATCAGGACCCCAACCTCCGAAGGCGTCATGCCTTCCGGCGGACGATAGGCGACCACATCTACTACTAGATAGTCCTTTCCGTAGTTCCACCATGTTCGGAAAAATGCCAAAAATAGGAAGACAAAAAGTACAATTCCTATACTTAGATTCCCATACCGATCCCACCACATCTCCCAAGGGCCAGGTCGGCGCACAAAGTTCTTTGGCAAACGCAGAAAGACCGTCATACCTTCACTCGGCTCATACTTTCGAGTACCCCTTCCAAACAATTTTCCTTCCTCCCATCGGTACAACACATCTCTCCCCCTTTCTCCCTCCTTACCGGAAACAACACCAAAATCAGTCGAATCCAGGGTGATAGCCAAACCAGGATCTATCACAAACTGCACAGAATCCACAGAAACTGGCCAGGAATTCCCCAGCAGATTCCAGTAAAACTCTGTATGATTTTCTTCCAGAAGAAAGGCTTTTTTCACTTTGTACCGAATTCGATACGTTTGTTTGCCCTCTACCCAAAGATCTTTACTACCTATTTTAATTACATAGTTACTACCTTCCGTATAAGTGTCAAATTCAAAATCTTCCACCTCAACATCCCGTATATCAATTCGGACACTTTTGCCATCGCGCCTATATTTGTAAGGAATTTCCCTGAAAATGCCGTGCCTGCGTTCACTAAAATCAACCTGAATTACTTCCTCTACCCAAAAACTGGCATCCTCACCATGCAGCTTGACCGAAACGTCATATTGGCGAATCGTAAAATATTCCGACCGTACAACATACGCCGACAGAATAAAAACAAGTACGAAAAAACTGCTGATGAAACCTGAAATGTTGCGCATCTTCAACCGTGAAAAGCATGACTCAGCAAGCCGCAGATTAGAATTGTACAACTGGATTCTTTCGCTCGGCATCATCAGTAATCTCAAAAAAGGTAAATTTCTGAAAGTTGAAGATACCCGCAATGATGTTTGCCGGAAATACTTCAATCGCTGTATTCGAGTCTCTGACAAGGGCGTTGTAAAATCTTCTTGCGTTTTGCAATTCTTCTTTAATGTCGCTAAGCGCAGCTTGCAATTCCAGAAAACTCGCATTCGCTTTCAGATCAGGATAACTCTCTGCTACTGCAAACAAGCCCCGCAGAGATCCGGCCAATACATTTTCCGCTTGGACCTGATCCGAAATTGAGCCCGATTTACTGGCCGTAACTGCCATGTTTCGCGCCTGTATCACTTTTTCCAGTGTCCCGCTCTCATGGCTCGCATAGCCTTTCACAGTATTGACCAGATTCGGTATCAGGTCATAACGTTTTTTCAATTGTACATCAATACCACTCCAGGCTTCAAGAACCCTGTTTTTAATGCCAATAAGCCTGTTGTAGGTGATAATGACATAAAGTACAAGCACTCCCAGAGCAATTCCACCGTAAAGTATCATATCTGTTTTTTTATGTAAAAGTAAGAATTGTTTTTTAACGATTTTCGTTCCCAAAACAAAGAATATTTTGCCCAATACAACATTTTTGCCGTCAAAAACAGCATGCCCTAGGCTAAAATTCAAATTCTTTAACGTGGCAGGCGACTGTACTTGTCTGTACTACAATAACCTATCTACTATTTGCAGCAATCCATGTCCTGCATTTCGAGCTGGAGAGTGACTCCGGCATAGGGAGTCGAAAGACTCAATTTTTCTGAAAAAGCCAGCGAGCCGGCGATTCTCCACTCTAATGGAACATTGGAAATATATCCGCCATTCATTAGAAGACGAAACCTCCTCTGGTCAAAGGCAAATCCAAAACCCAATTCCAGTCCCACATCTCCACTGACTACAAAGTTATCAATCGTGGTTTGATCTACACTCCCATTCAATGCCGTTGAGATGCTGTTTGTACTCACATTCCTCACCAGATTCATCCGGTATATTCCTCCACCCAACTCAATGTAAGGCGTGATCCATACATTCTCCGTATTAACAATCGGAAAGCGAATATCTTCTTTCAATCCAAATCCTGTAACAGACACATACCTGCCGGCATCCGTCAAAGTGCCTAGCTGATGCGAATAAAAAACTTTGGGAAACTGAAAAAGCCGCAGCTGAAACTCCCAGGCTTCCTGACCCAACAGGAAACCATTGTTCTCCAGCATTGTACGAGTACCCTGCATCGAGTTGAACAGATACCGTCCGGACAAAGAAACATGGTTTTTGTAACATGGAGTACTGCAACAAGCCATCGTATCCATGGCAATTTTCATTCCCTTCACGACAATCGGTGCCATTTCATCTTTTTTCATGACTTCCTCTTGTGCGTTAACTGAAAAGAATGGTAAGAACAGAAGGATTGGAAGAAATTTGTGTAAAACTTTCATGGTGTTGTTGATTTTGAAAAATATCGAATATTGTTTAAGTCAGGCAACCTCGAAGCATGGCAAGAGTGATGAGATACGTAGGTCGAACACCATCCAGACCCAGACTTCCCGATGCCAACGTGCTGCCTGTTTCAAGTGGATTATCTGAAGCGTAATAGGCATATCGAAGTCTGACCTCATGTCGAATATTATGGCGAATGCACATGGCTGCCTGAATAGCTTTCTGATAATGTGCTCCCTCCATCTCCAGTCCGATTGCCTTCCATGATGATTTTAAAAAATAGGTGAGTATGTCTTTATTTTGCAGTGAAGTGCCCAGCACTGTGATCATGGAGCCTTCATAAACCCCAAGCCCACAGTCAGCAAAATCTGCTACACTTAAGGCATTTTCCAAAGGGTAATTGTCGGCTGTTCCCTCAAACACATGAGCTGTGGGAATCATTATGTCGCCCTTGCCTCCTTCCAGAATTCCAGCCTTGCCCATGATGTTGATCGACTCAACATGCATATGGTGGCGTTTGTCATCTAAAACATAAGGCTTCAGTAACTCATCCATTGTTTCGTATGCCTGCTCTCCAAATGCATAATCCATGACCATGATGACAGGTGCGTTTTTTTTATCAAAGTTGATGCCCTGCAATTCCTCCGGCAACCATTCTGGATTCATCCTGGCAGTATCAAACAACTGCACCCCAATATTGGTTCCACTTGTATCTGTCAATAAAATCATACCGTGCTGCAAAGCATATTTCTCTACTGCCGCACGCATCTCCGCATTCTCATCAAGACTAAGCATCTCCGCAAACTGTTCCATCTGTGTTGATTTAACTTTCTTGGCCAATGCTGCCCGGGCATAAAAACAATTCATAACACTATGCAAATTGGCACTAATGATGTGTAGTGGCCTGTCAAACAAGTGGTGCGACCACAACACTTCCTTGATACTATTTGCCCATTTTTCACCATAAACATGATGGCCAAGACTTTCTCTCAGAGCAGGTGAAAAAGAAATTTCCCGGTCAACCTGGGTAAAAAACTCGTCCATGCTCAGCTTTCCCATCCAGTATGTCACCGTAAAAAGATCATTTACCTCAGCTGACTTCTCAAATCTGGTATAGGCACGTTCTACCTCATCATAGGTGCGTCCAAGAATAGTATTCAGATACGTATATCCAACCTCTCTATTTATCTCTTTACCAGCCTGTATATCCTTTACCAGACCCTCTAGCATCAACCAGCCTCGGCTGTGCATGCCCCGCGAGTCAAGAGAGTTCTTTCGTATCTTTTCCGCTTCGATATACAGGAAGGTCAAATGCGTGAGTATATCATAAATATCACTGCTGCCGCGGGTCATTTCAATAAACATCTGCTCTTCATCAACCCGATAGCAGTCCCTCTTCCTGCGAGGAGGCACATGTTTTTCAAAATGAGAATGACTATACCCCTCCCTGGAAATTAATTTAATGTACCGACACTGTTCGATTCCCTTGGGTAGTCGTTGAAAAACGTACAATAAGCCATCTAATTCCACCTTTTCTTCGTCTGCAACGGACCCGTAGATCTCCGGCTTTAACAACAACATTGCTTCAATCATGGACTCGCCGGAAACACCCAATGGCTTATACATGCCCCGCAAAAACAAATGCCGCATCGAAACATACAGTCGCTGAATGGCTGCCCTTGAAATTTGTGCCTGTGTACGCGGCGTTGTATATATCTGACTCATTGACATGTTTACTCTTTCATACTGCAAAGATTGCACCATTTTGACAGAAACGGTTACAAAACAACCTGGGAATATTTGGTCACCAAAAAATCAACCCTTAAAGTGAAAATACTGATCAATCCTGTCTCTCCAGCAACACGACCGAATGAGGTGTATCAAGCGCTACCACGCCCCTGACTACCCGACCTTCTTTGCCCGAATAAGAATCCCTCACTCTGCCACCCTCTTCAAAAAACTTGCCTACAGGAATAGTTTTTGCACCGGCAGACAGACCAACACCCATCACAACAGAATCACTATATAGATCAGAATTCAGAGTCCTCCCAAAAACATTATCGCTCAGGGAAAAATTTCTACCCGCCCCAACTGCCGGATGCCTTTGCCTAAAACCACCCAATTTTCTCCAGTGATTCAGAACTTCCTGCTTTAACGGATTATCCATTTCTTCCCAATTCATAGGAGCACGCAACACGGCATCGCCCTGCGCTTCAACACTCAGACTGCGCACAGATTCATCCCCATAATATATCTGAGCCATTCCTTGCGACAAAAGTAGTCGGGTACCCGCTTCCACAGCCTTTTTACGCTCTTTGTCATAGGGACCCCCATCATCGTGAGAACTTAGGTAATTCAAGACCGTCTTACCACTCAGAGCACCATGTAAAATGCCATCGTATTTTTCAAACAGTTGTTTCCATGGCTTTTGGGCATCGTACTTAAAATCAAAATTGATCAGTCCGTCAAATCCGTGAGAAAAATAATCCACTTTCCTGTCTCCAAAATCAAAACTTCTACCAGCTCCTATATAATAATTGTACACTTCGCCCACCATAAAAAAGGGAGTATCGTCCAGTTTCTTTTTAGGATACAAGTTTTTCCAGTCCGCAAACGCCCGCTCCGACTCTTCTTTCAAAACTTTCCAAACATCTTCTTCTGTATGCTTGGCGGTATCAACCCTGAATCCATCTATACCGTAATCGCGTATCAGGTCTGTCAGCCATTTGACTATATAAAAATAAGGCCGTCGCGGATACCCTGTCCGGGCAAAGAATTCATCCAGTTCACGGACTTCCTGTTCATATCTTCCCTCTGATTTCCATTTTTCCACCAAATGCTGGGGCAACATTACTTCTGCAGTGCTTTCGGTAAGCACATCAGGCAAATTTTCCACCAGAGTACAGGCCGTTGTCGTGGCATAACTCTGGTACGTGCAGCGAGGACCCGTCCTCACCCAGTCAGACGGCCACTGCGGATCATTGGCCGTCACAGGACCTGTATGATTTACTACTGCGTCCATCAGAATGCGTATTCCCTGACTATGCGCCAATTCTACCATCCGTTTTACCAGACCTTCATCCCCAATCCGACTGTCAATGCGGGTCCAGTCTTTTGTCCAGTAACCATGAAAGCCATACGACAAACCCGTGCCCTCATCCACACCGGCAGTGATGTTTTCAACCAACGGCGTCATCCAGATGGCATCAATACCCAATTGAGTAAAATAACCCTCTTCCAGCTTCCGGATAATTCCTGCGACATCGCCACCCATATATCCACGGTATGGCGCAGGCGATACCGGATGCACAAAGTCATTTGATTTGTCCCCATTGACAAACCTGTCCGTTAATAAAAAATATACAGTAGCATTTTCCCACAGAAAGGGTGCCTTCGTTTTTGTCACCGGCTCCGGCTGTGCAAATGTCACCGAGGTCAGAAGGATCATGCAGAATAGTGTGAAGGTTCTCATACGATTTTCTATTTAAGCTGATAACAAAGATAGGCGGCCTCGCTGACCTTCCGGGTAAAATTTACCGGTAAATCTTTTGTTATGTAAAAAAAGACCTTATTTTTGCGTCGCTTTTACAGCAGGGTACCTTAGCTCAGTTGGTAGAGCAACGGACTGAAAATCCGTGTGTCCCCAGTTCAAATCTGGGAGGTACCACTCCAAAAGGGATTATTTTCACTGAAAGTAATCCCTTTTTTGTTCTTCACATGACAAATGAACATGCACATTCATTCCATCTCCCGGCTTTTTGCATTACCGTTGATTCTGTCTGCAGCTTACATTGGCTACGTCAGTTATGGCAGTCACTATTCTCATTCCTACCTGATTTTTATCCCCGTCACGCTGCTGGTGGCCTTATATGTTTTCCATGGCCCCATCGACCACTGGTGGCTATCCAAATACCCAATTCCACTGGATGCTCCCTTAAAAAAATGGCTGGAACTATATTTTGCGCCATACAAGACTTTTACATCTGACCTCAAAAATCGTTTTGAGCAACGTCTTATGCTTTATCTGGAAGGTCGACTGTTTGAATCTGTCGGCAAAGAAAGGCAAGAAGTGCCTGAAGACGTCAAAGCGATGGTCGCCGCTCACGGCGTGCACATGAGCCTCTCTTTTGCGGACTACCTGCTCGGAGATATGGATCGGATTTATCTGTACAAACACCCGTTTCCTTCTCCTGCACATCCATTTTTGCATACCGTCGAGACACATTCTGAAGATGGTGTCATAATCCTTTCACTGGAACAGGCCACAAATGCAGTATTGTTTCCAAGCGATTATTACAATATCGTCTACCATGCATATGCTGAAGCAATCATTGCAACTCAAAAAAAGATACAGTGGCCACAAAGTCCTGAGGATAGCTGGAATTTGATCACTCAAATTTCCGGGTGGGAAAAAGAGGTTTTCCAATCTCAGACAGGATTCGAAAATTTACCCCTACTCCCTGTTTGGATTACAATTTTCTTCACACATAAAGAAAATGTTTCTAAAAAAGCACCCGGCTTGCACCAGTCTTTTTCAGACATTTTTTCGCCTCATGCGTAAAACTACGACACCCACGTTACCGCCTGATGTCACTGCTACTGCCCATCTGTTGACACCAATCGGGCACCTGATGCTTTTTTCTGGAAATCTAGGCATCAAAAAAATAATGCACCAACCGCGTGGCAGTCATCTTACTCAGGCAGATCAAACACCTGATTCAGTGGAACTACCGGTACAATGGAAACATTGGCTCGACCGATTTGCTACGGATAATTTTGTCAGGGAAGCTTGCCGTCAACTAACTGAATATTTTGATCATCAAAGAAACGAGTTTGACCTGCCGTTGGACCTGTCGCAAGGAACTCCCTTCCAACAGGCAGTCTGGAAAACTCTCAGAGACATTCCTTTCGGCCAAACACTTTCCTACAAAGAACTTGCCCACAAACTCGGAAATGAAAATAAAATTCGCGCTGTAGGCACAGCAAACGGAAGAAACCCGCTGCCGCTTTTCTTACCCTGTCACCGGGTGATAGGCTCTAATGGTTCTCTGACGGGCTTTGCCTGGGGCCTTGGCGTGAAAGAAATGCTCCTTCGACACGAGGGATATAGAGATCGCCAGGGCAAACAACTTAGACTGGAATGGCCTGATTATGATCAGATTAGTCAAATACCGCGATAACAACGCCCTCTGAAGCAGATTTATAGTTTCTGACCCCCATCTCCCGACCATTAAATTTTAACGGTATCGTTTCAGAACATGGAGTCCCGTTATAAACATCCGCACCCTTCAGAAAAGGTACAAATCCAAAGGCAGCATGTGGCTGGCCGGACGTCTTCTTATCGCCATTATCGTACAAGAACAGCGCGATGGTAGAGTTCGTTTCTGAACATAATACAGGTGTAGACAGTATTGTGCTGCCAACACTCAGGGAGTCCCGGCCGCTGATTACTGCCTGACTGGCGGCAAACACAGCCACTACAGCCTGATCATCATCTTTAGGAAGATTGGACAACAAAATACCGGCAAAGGAAGCTGCAGGTGGAAACGTGCGGAGATAGACCAAATTTTGGCTTCGTAAAAAAGGTTCTCTGTAGTAGTGTAATGTCCTGAACTCAGGGTCAGGGGAGGTGATCTCAAATTCATGGTATGTATTGGACTTTACCTGAATTGAACCAAACCGGCCCTCCGCATCAGGAGCAAATTGTGCAATCGGTTCTCCCATTCTCTTTCCGGTCTTTCCTTCGACTTCCCATACTTTGACTTGTACATTAGTGACCGGCTTGTTTTCGCCTAGTGTGAGCACCCGGCCTGCTATAATGGGAGTTGGCTCAGGGAGAATCACTGGGTTAGCGGTCAGGCCTTCCAGAAAAAAAGAAAACATAGCTGCAAATGTTTTTTCTGATGTAGCCACCTGATAATGGTCCAGATCATCATATACAATATTCTGAGCCAGATTTATCGGGCCGCCATTGACCACCTTGTCGGCTGTGGAATAAATGTTTAACGTAGGAATCTCAGCATTTGGCCCGGCTGCCCTCGTTTGTGGATTGGAAGCAAGATGTACATATCCCTGGATTTTGCTTGCTCTTGCTGCATTATTGCAATAGCTGTAGCCAAGCCCGCCTCCGGCAGAATGTCCGACAAGAAACACTTTTTTTGCCCCTGTTTTACTTAAAATACCGTTTATCATTGCGTCCAGTCCGGCTATCGCTGCCGCGGAAGCGCCTCCAAGACTGTTCCAATCATAGACGTTGATTAAGGAGGCGTCATAACCATTGCTTGCCAGGAGCATGGACGGTTTTGCATAGGTGTCGCCGGAAGCCAAAGCACCATGAATCATCACGACAGGCAGATATTCTGGCAGCAAAGGCGGTCCAGTTTGTAAATCGTTATCTGAGGTACAGGCTGAAAATGTTGTTAGGCCCGCAAGAAAGAAAATCAGAAATAAGAGTGAATACTTATTTTCCATATTACTTCATTTAATGGTCAGAATAATAAAGTAACAATCAAATTGTTTTCTATCCAAAGAAATTTAAAAGAGAATTTTTTGGACCCTCACTTAAAACCACAATTAAAATCTTCTCACACCTTCATGATTGATCCTGGATAAATACGTTGTGATGGCCTGTTTGTTTGATGCATACAATGCATGAGCCGATTCTATGACTCGCTCTGCTTTGATGCTGCTGTCACAGAGGGCAAACATAGCTGGACCAGCACCACTGATACTGAATCCCAGTGCACCGGCCTCCATAGCTCTCTCCTGCATTTCATAAAATAAGGGAATCGCCGACGCCCGCTGAGGTTCAATCAGTACATCCCGCAATGCCTTACCAATCAGTTCAAAATCTGAAGTGTACATACCCGCAATAAAACTTGCCAGGTTGCCGGTTTGCCGGATCACATCATGAAGAGCAAGTGTTGGAGATAACGCCTGCCTTGAAGTACTTGTGATGATTTCGACATGAGGATGGACCACTGCGGCATATAGTCCGGCAGGAATAGGTAGTTTTTTGTAATCAAAACTGACATTGTCCCGCAGCAAAATCATACCTCCCAATAGAGAGGCTGCCACATTGTCGGCAGGCAATCCAACGCCATTGATCCGTTCTCCTTTCATGGCAAACGGCAGCAATTCAGATTTGGACATTCCCGTGCGTAAAAATTCACTGACAGCAAAAACACCCGCTACAGCACTGGCAGCAGAAGATCCCATGCCACTGCCAATGGGCATCTTCTTATGAATATCCATTTGTAAAGGCCTGCTTCCCTCTCCCAGAAAATCAAGTAAAGCCTGCCCAGCAACCGTAGCCGTGTTCAACGTCACATCTGTAGTGATGCGGCCTCCCGACCCTTGTATTTCTCCAATGGTAAGTCCGGGACTGCTCCCCTCACGAACAATAACTTCATCTCCGGGCTGCTCAAGTGCAAAGCCCAGAATATCAAAGCCTACCGCTACATTGGATACTGTCGCCGGCGCAAAAACTTTTAATCCCGGTCTCGCCATATTTTAATGTTTATCTCAGAAATAATAACCCCTTCGACCTCTTCTCTTGCACCAATCTATATGTATATGCCCGCACACGTGCGTATTCCAGTAACCAATTCCTGTGAGGAATGTTTTTTTTTAAAAACCAGATGCCCGGTGACAACCTTTAAGTTGCTCCGCGATAGCCTCTGAGACGGAAGGAAGAAAAAGAAAAAAAGATTTGCAAATGTCATTCCTTTTCCGTATCTTTGCACCGCTT
>JAJTEZ010000207.1 GCA_021298335.1 Saprospiraceae bacterium
AAAAACACCGGCCCTATTAGAGTTTGTATCAAAGGGTATAATAAATTTTAAGCCCTTGGATGGAGGTTTTCCTAAACAATGGGAAGTTGGACAAACCTATAGGTTTATGACGCGTATATTCGGATTTATCCCTTTTGGAGGAATTCATTATCTCTTTTTAGAGCAAGCAGACGACAAAAATTATATTTTATCAACCAAAGAATGGGGTAATGGCGCAAAAGTCTGGAATCATACTATTTCATTGAGAGTTTTGGGTGATGGTAAGATAAATTATGAAGACTCAATTACAATTTACGCAGGGTTAATGACTGGATTCGTCGCTTCTTTTAATAAATTATTTTATAAACACCGTCAAAAAAGATGGCAAATTGTGGCTGCAAATAATCTTAATTTTGGAATGTAAATAATCATACTTTTAAAATAAAATATAATTGATATGAAAATTCATACAAATATGCCTAAGGCTTTAAAGCCATTCTTCATTGAGGAATTAGAAATTGCTATGAACTATTTATCAAATAAAAATTTCACAGCAAGTTGGCATCATCTTGAAAGAGCCCATATACTTGGCCAACCCTACCCCTATCATCATACATTGGTTCACTGGAAAATGTTCCTTTTCGGGATCAAGATAAAAGACCTAAAAGAGATAGTCGGACAAATTCCACGTTTACTTGTTGGTGGAATTAAATCTTTTGTTGGAGAAATCCCTGTTGGTAATACTGGAGGAGTCAATGTGCCACTGCTTAAAAAAATGGAGATTCCGGCCGAATTACAGAAAATTATTGACGAGCATAAATAACAATTTAATAAATATGGATTCAAAACAAATGCTATTCCCTAAATTATCTCTGATACTGAATATTCTTGTATTAATTCCTGTGTGTACTAGTTTACTGCTCAAATTTAGTTGGGTGAACGATTCATTTGGGATTGAATCACCTGCACGTGGTATTCTTCTTTCAATATATCTAGCTATTCTTTTATTCTCAGTTGTATTGTTATTCAAATTTGATCCCAAATTTGTAATGGCGCTTCTATTAGTTCAAGTAGTTTATAAAGTATTAAGCCCCATAATGGTAGGTTCTTTAACCAACCCCGTGATTATAAGTAATTTATTTATTGCGCTGTTTCATTCCTATAGCATTTGGAAATTAGCATCTAACAAAGGATAATTTTTAATAATTACTTCGCAATGAACAAAATATTTAAATTTCTAATTTTAAGTTTATCCATATCTGTAACCTTATATGCCCTAGTTGTGTATTCATTCCTTGAACTTGGCGTTGCAGTTCATCCAGGTATGAAAAGTAATTTTCAAGCACATCCTATCGGTATCTACTTGCATATTTTTTCATCACTCATCGCTTTAGCTATAGGACCTTTCCAATTCTATGAAAAGTTCAGATTAAATAAGATACACGTTCATCGATTGATAGGTAAGATCTATCTGATAAGCGTATTAATTGGAGGGCTTTCTGGTTTGTTTATGTCTCAATATTCATTTGGTGGCATGATTTCTCATTCAGGATTTTGCTCTTTGGCCATACTATGGTTAGCCACTGGATATAAAGCATATCATTCCATTAAAAATAAAAATGTCCAAGCACACCAATATTGGATGTTTATCAATTTTGCTCTCACATTTGCTGCAGTTACTTTACGAATTGGATTAGGATTAGGTTTCGCAAGTGGAACTCCTTTTGAGGTATTCTACCCATACCTTGCATGGCTTTGTTGGGTACCTAATTTACTTGTTGCTTTAGTTATTGCTAAGAGACGATAACTTGAATCCCTTACTCAGAGGTACAAGAAACAAACTGTACCTTCAACTCAAATAAACTAACAACAGCATTATGGTAATGTTGAGGTAATCCATCTGTATTTTTTAATTGAGAGAGACCCAAGAAGTCAAAACCACAAGCGGTATAGTGCAATAAAACAAGCAAGATTTCAGCAGATTTTTTTCGTTTATAAACAGAGCTTGGGAGGGACAACTCCCGAGGAGGATTAGCTGCGCTGATCCCCGAGGTGGGGGGCTTCAAAGGAATCATTGAACAGCTTTGGTTCCAAAGCTGTTTTTTATTTAAAGAAAAAGCTCCTACAAGCAGAGCTTGGGAGGTTTTTCTTTAAATAAAAAAACCCGGCAAAGCCGGGTTCAATGATTCCTTTGGCGGAGGAGGAGGGATTCGAACCCCCGGTACCCTCTCAGGTACGCCGGTTTTCAAGACCGGTGCAATCAACCAGCTCTGCCACTCCTCCGGACCTACTGATAAAAGCGATGCGAAAGTAAGGATAATTTTCAAATTGGAAAAGTTTTCTTGGAAAAAACGAGGAATCAGAAATTTACTATGCCATTCTCTATTCTTCAAAGGCTTGAAATTCCGGCTTACATGACAGAAAAAACTCCAGTTTTCCACCTCCCATCAACTGGTCGTGGGAAATCACAGGCCTTTTCAGACGCTTGCCATCGAACCTGACTTCCCTGACATATTTCCATTCACCAGGTTGTTTTACCTCTTTGCTACTGTAATCATTGGATTTATGTGTCTGAATGATCAGTGACTTGCCATTCCCCAACTTACATTCTGCTTGATCAACGATAGGAACGCCCAACTGATACTGGCCTGAAGCAGGATGCACCGGATAAAGCCCTAAGGCTGAAAAAACATACCATGCCGACATTTGTCCGCAGTCCTCGTTGCCACATAAACCATCTGGCCCACTAGTATACATTTTCGTACAAAGTTGGTATGCCAATCGTTGCGCTTCCCAGGGTTTACCTGCATCATTATATAAATATGCTACATGATGGCAGGGTTCGTTGCCATGGGCATATTGCCCCACAAGTCCGGTAATGTCAAGAATATGCGCATCCACTTTCCCTCCGCCGGCGCGAAAAAGCGAATCCAGTTTGGCTGCAAACGGCTTTACACCCCCATGCAACGCCATCATACCCCCTATGTCGTGGTGGGCGTGAAAGAGGTATTGCCATGGCGTAGCCTCCACAAATGCGCCCTCCTGTGTCATCGAAGGGTCAAAAGGCTCTGACCAATCGCCCCGCTCGTTGCGTCCCCTGAAAAATCCTGTTTGCCGGTCAAAGACATTTCTATAACTTCCAGCTCTTTGGTCATAGAGCTGGATCCATTTCTTTTCGTTCGGAAAAAAAGTACGCATAAAATCTCTGGCGCAGGCACTGGCAAAAGCCATTTCCAGTGTTTTTGAGACAGAAAACAATTCTCCTTCTCTGACAGGGACGTAGCCATATCTATCTAAGAGTGACCAGGGTGCCACTGGGTTATCCAGCGACATGGTGCGGATCAGGGCATCTTTGATCAGAGGCAGCTTGTCTCCTCCATATCCCTTCATCGCTGCTTCTGTCACGATAGGTACAGAGGGGGTTCCAATCATGCAATGGACATCATCATGCCATAATTTCCAGACAGGCAAATAGCCATTTTTGTCGGCTGCGCGTAGCATTGTACCCAGAATGCCATTGGTCACCTCCGGCCGAAACAGGGTATTTAAGGCAAAAGCAGCCCTGTAGGTATCCCACTGAGACAACGCACTGTATTCGTCACTGAAGGCCAGTTGATCTTCAATTTGGCTGTCCACACGCCCCATTTTATTTGGCGCCAGTGCTGTATGATACCAGGCAGTGTAAAAAATCGTTTTGATGGAATCGGGAGCTTCAATCTGTATCCTGTCGAATTCCTGTTGCCAGAGTTTTTTTGCCTCCTTCCTGGCCTGTTCAAATGGTAGGCATTGCCGCAAGGTATCGGAGAATGGCTTATCAGAAATTCTGACGGCAATCTCTACTTGCTCATTTTGTGTGGTAGAAAATGTACACACACCCTTTACATTCCGACCGCGCATGAGTTTAACATCCGGATAGAACACATCGTGTAATGCCACACCGCAACGTTTCATCGGTTTTGAAAACCGCATTTGAAAATAAACTGTTTGCACATTTGACCAACCGGTCGAGATTCGGTACCCTGAGACGGTGACAGAATCTACGACCTGCAATGCAGATTCGAGCACGCGTTCTGTAAGCCAGGATCTGTGGCGATCCAGGCCATGCAGTAAATCAATGATTATATTGGCGGAATCTGAAGCAGGAAACGTGTACCGATGATATCCCATATCTCTGGAAGCTGTCAATTCAGCATAAATACTTGGCTTGTCAAGGTGTACAGCATAATACCCTGGCTGTGCAATTTCGCGGGCATGGGAAAATGATGATCGGTACCCCGAATCGTGCTGCTGTTTATTGCCTGCCTGCAAGCTGATTTTCCCCAGATACGGCATAACGAGAATGTCGGCCAAATCCGAAATTCCTGTACCGGACAAATGCGTATGGCTGAAGCCCATCACCGTGCTGTCAATGTACTGGTAACCACTGCACCAGTCCCAGCCTGTATCGTCTGTATCAGGCGAAAGCTGCACCATGCCAAAAGGAACGGTTGCGCCGGGGTATGTATGTCCATGCCCACCTGTGCCTATCATCGGATCTACGAAGTCTGTTTGTGCAACTTTCTGTTGACCTGACAAGTCAACAACGCTGCCTATCAAAAAGGCAAAAAGAAAGGGCAGGAGCCTTGTTTTTTTGAAATTATCCATAAAAAAGGGCTTATTTCTGTAATTTAGCGTGAATTTACGGATTTTTTCAACAGCTTTTATTTTACTAAAATGGAATACCAGCGCCTACATTCTATATCTCAACTGTACAAATCCACATTGCTGGATAACGTACTCCCTTTTTGGATGACTCATTCTCCCGACAAGGAGTTTGGGGGATATTTCACCTGCCTGGATCGCGATGGAAGTGTATTTGATACGGACAAGTTTTTCGGGCAGACAATGGCAGTTGGTATTTTTCATTGACCCGAGAAGGGAGGCCTCTGGTACAACCCTACAACATTTTTTCGGATTGCTTTGCCACACAGGCTTTTGGTCAGCTTTATAAGGCAACGGGAGATGGGCAGCATGCGGAGGTGGCCCTGAAGACCTTTCAGCAGATCCTCGCACGCAGGGACAATCCCAAGGGTCAATGGAACAAAGCCTATCCGGAAAGCCGGCCTTTGAAAAACTTTGCGCTGCCCATGATTTTGTGTAATCTGGCACTGGAGATAGAACACCTTTTGGATGAAGGACTTGTCGGTCAACTGACAGATGAATGTATCCGTGAAGTCATGGACGTGTTTTACCATCAGGAATCGGGGCTGATTCTGGAAAACGTGCGTCCGGACGGATCGTTTTCTGATAGCTTTGAGGGACGACTTCTCAATCCCGGTCATGCGATTGAGGCCATGTGGTTTATCATGGATATTGCAGCTAAAAAAGGGGATTCAGCGCTCATACGACGATGCTGTGACCAGGTGCTCCACACTCTGGAATATGCCTGGGACAAGGAGTTTGGGGGCATTTACTACTTTATGGACCTTCATGGTCATCCGACGCAACAACTGGAGTGGGATCAAAAGCTCTGGTGGGTGCATATGGAAACCTTGATTGCCTTGCTGAAAGGGTATCTGCATACAGGAGACGAGCGTATGCTGTCCTGGTTTGACAAAGTCCACGACTATACCTGGAGCCATTTTTCAGATCAGGAGTACGGGGAATGGTTCGGATATCTGAATCGCCGGGGAGAAGTTCTCCTGCCCTTAAAAGGAGGTAAGTGGAAAGGGTGTTACCATGTTCCCAGGGGACTATTCCAGTGCTGGAAAACCGCGGAAAGCATGGAAAAAAATAGTGCAGTGACCAGCTGTAGGGTGACGGTGACCAGGACATCATGTATTGTCCACCAAGTGTCTTTATGTGCTTGTAAATATACGTACCGAAATCTGTCAGCTTATCAGCCCGCCACTGCAGCCAGGGTGTTTCGAGGTGATTGAGAGTGGGTGTGCGCCCCGTCTCTCTTTTATACCGATCCACTACACTGGTATTATATCCTCCGTTGGAGGGAAGTGCCGGCAGCCGGTCATCACCCTGAACCCCACCAATATCGGGATACTTCCTGACGACCTCTGTCATCAGCCGGCGGATAAACGTCTGTACCTCCGGATTGAACGGATCGAGCCAGTAAAACTTATTTTTCTCTGTGATACGACCTGTATAATCCAGTGATGCCCATTCGGGATAGCGGCTAATGATTGGTCCGCCGGACATATCTCCATAAACAGAAGCGAAACCATATTCAAGCCAGGCGACCACTTTTATTCCATAAGGTTTGGCGGCAAGAATCATCTCGGTCAATGGGTCTCTGTTACCATAAACCGGGTCGATCTCCACCCCAAAATATTCCTTCATGACATCACTCCGGAACATGGTTTTCCCGTTATTGTATGTCACCATAAAAATAGTGTTTATGCCCAGATCATGGCACAATTCCACGCATTCCCGGATCGAGGCAGAGGAAAGAAGTACATCACTTGCTACGTTGGTGACCCAAACGCCTTTCACCACTCGGGGTATATAATCCTGGTCATTCACATTGCCAATCGTCACTGTATAGGACTTCGATATGGTTTCATCGTATTGCACGGTAAAGTTGACGGTGGATCCAAACTGTCGTGCAACCGCCGGATCCGGTGTAATGCTCGCGGGTTTTACCTTATCGGGAAACTGGAAGGCCAGAGAATAAGTGGCGGATGAAGGGGTGTTGCGTGTCAGGCCGATGTAATCTGAGCCTGCCACAGACAAGGGTATGCCTGCCTGAGTGCCTTGTGCGGTAAGTACATTGACCGAAACTGGGTAGTACAGCGAGGTATCGGGTAGATCTTCCTTCATCGAAAAAACGTACGAACGTGTCCGATTTCCTTCAAACTGCAAGGTAAAGTTGACTGGCTGACGAAAATCAATCTCTTTTACGACGGAGGGTTCCA
>JAJTEZ010000044.1 GCA_021298335.1 Saprospiraceae bacterium
CCACGGTTTCTTTACATTCGATTCAGCCAGTATGTTCCTGACCCATTTGTGGCTGGTATCTCTTGTAAATTCTGCCTGATCAGCCAGAATATGACGTACATCTGCACTATCCAAAGGTGTAAAACCCTGATGTTCAGAAATTTCCAAAAGCATCACACCCCACTCGTTGCGGTCGTATCGCTGAAAACCTGTATGCTGAAGGCTGTCCGACAAGTAGATGAGCTCCATTCTGTCCAAACTATGTCGCTGCCTGTCCGAACGAATTACGGAAGGGCTTTGCGACCTTGCTGTAAAAAGAGTCAAAAGGAAGACTGCAATGAAAATAACAGAATTCTGGCGCATGTTATGTAAATAATTGAAGAGTAAAGATGGGCATTCTCCCTCAATTCATCATATTAGTGCAGCAGAATGTTGTCATTCACGACGAAAAGTGCATTTTACGAAGTTTACTGTGGTTGGAAAACACGGATGTAATCCACGATCATGCTTTGTGGGAAGGTGGTGGTTGCATCCGGATTTCCATCAAAATTACCTCCCACGGCCACATTCATGATAAAGAAGAATGTCTTATTAAAAGGATAAACAGCACCATCCAGATCTGCTGGCGTGATGGAATGAAATTTTTCATCATCCACATAAAATTCGAGCAGATTTTCCTTCCAGATCAAAGTAAATACATGAAATTCATCCTGAAAATTGGCATTTCCCGGAAGGTACCTGACACCTGTTTTGTATTGATGTTGCGCAACATTAGCTCCATAGTGCACAGCTGCTGAAACACGGTTAGGAAGTCTTCCTGCCAGTTCCATGATGTCGATTTCGCCACAGGCGGGCCAGGGTACGGATGAAATGTTGGTTCCAAGCATCCAAAGGGCAGGCCATAAGCCCTGACCTTTTGGTAGAGCAGCTCGGATGTCTACCCTACCAAATGTGAAAGACTTTTTACCTTTTGAGATGATGCGGGAGGAGGTGTAATTACTAGACCCAAATTTCTGAGCCTTGGCTGTGATAACAAGGTGACCATCAGCGACTGTAGTATTTTCTTCCCGGTAATACTGTAATTCATTGTTGCCCCAGCCTGAAGCACCCAGTTCGTGCACCCAATTGTTTGGGTTGAGGGCAGTAGAGTCAAATTCGTCAGCCCACACCATTTTATAACCAGCATAAGTTTTGGGAGTGCTGTAACCGCGCGTAGGAATATTCAGTCCTTCCGTATTATCATCGTCATCCAGGATGGTGACTGTCAGTGTGGTGACGGGAACATCCATATTCTGGAAGTTGTAAAACTGGATGGTAAAGGTTTCTTTGGTTTCCTTGGATTCATCACCCAAAATGACCAGAGAAATAGATTTTTTCTTTTCATCCGGTGCAAAAATCAACTTCCCTTCTGTGAGTACCTTAAAATCGATGCCAGAGTTAGCTGTTCCTGATACAACTGCAAACTGTGATACAGCATTGGTTGTATTTTCCCCCTCCAATGACAATTCGAGGGTTATACTCTTGTCTGTATCGTCTTCGCGAATGGTCAGATCGGAGAAAATTAGTTCAGGCAACACCCGCTTTTCTGGTGTGCCATCACTGTCCTTTGAACATCCGATAACAGTAAACAAAAAAAGTAAATACGTAAAAGTATTAATTTTTATATTGTTGATTGACAGTATATTTTGCATATGATTTTAATTAAATCGTTAATTTTTTACGAATGTAAGTTCAAACCAGCCCTCTGGATTTGGAGTACCGTTTTGTGCGCGAATTCGAGTTCGGACTATGAGCTGAGTGGCAGTGAGTTTTACGATATCCAGGAGATTGTCGGCATCCCAGACGCCCATAAACTGGTTGTCGGGGATGAGTAGCTGATCACGACCGCTAATACCCGTTCCCTCAATGAGGGTAAAATCACTTTTTCCAGGATTGTAGGGTACCACCTTATATCCGTCCCATGGATTGACGGATGCGCCGTTGTTTTTGTTTTCAAAGACCAGGCCCTGAAATGCAAAGCAAAAACGATCGTCATACTGAGCTGACTGCAACCCTCCGGCAGGGGAAGTATACCACGAAAAATCATCGTATGTAGGACCTACCTTTACAGCCCCCGCTGCATTGGACAGCGTCCAGCATTTGCCCCCTGGCTGACAGTCGCCGGTGAGTAGGGCGAGTGTGGGATTACAAGACAATGGAGCATCCTGGTCGACCTTCACTGTTTTTTTGAGAAAGGTAGTGCCGCTGCCATCAGAAGCAGAAACAAACAAGGTCACTGTGTACGTACCAGCCTTAGAAAACAGGACGGTATCCTGCAGTTTTCCGGAGGATTTAGGAATGCCTCCAGTCAAATCCCAAAGCCTCTGAAAGCCGCCCGCGGTCTTGTCGGTCACCAGAAATTTATTGGGATTGTCCGGCAGGGATTCGATGGTAAACGCGGGCTGCAGCTGAGCATCAGGCAGACCGAATGCATCATCCCGGTCTGGCATGCATGCTGTTACTGCAAGGATCAGAAAAGCCATAAAAAAGAACTGATGCGGCTTTGGTTTATTTATTGAGTGCATATTCATTCAACTTGAATTCTTAAAAGTAGATTAATACCCCGGATTTTGTGTGATTGCTCCACCTGTAGCCAGAATCTGAGACTGCGGGACAGGAAACAACTCATGAACACCCGATTTAAAGCCCAGTTTACCGAGTACATCCGTTGCCCTGCCCGTGCGCACCAGGTCAAAGAAACGATGGCTTTCCAAACCGAGCTCTAGTCGTCGCTCGCGGTAGATCGCCTGAAGCAGTGCCTCTCCGGAAGCGGAAATAACGGGGATAGAGACTCTGGACCGCACTTCATTCAGTGACTTTCTGGCATTGGCTTCATCTCCTGTCTGGTAGCAGGCCTCTGCATGCATTAGCAACACATCGGAAAACCTGATCACGCGATCATTAGATCCCCCATTGGGGTTGGGATCACCAAACGGTGCGTCTTCAGACCGGTTACTAAAATATTTTTTTGGATAATACAAATAGGGCACACCGCCTGTGGCCTCGATGGTAAAAATACCGCGATCCCCCATGGCATCGCCCACCCGAAATACTGTGGACTTCAACCTGGGATCTTCAAATCCTTCTTTCGTAAACTCACTGACAAAGTCCTGGGTAGGAATATTAAACCCAAACCCCCCAAACTGGCCCCTTGCCCGTTGAAAAACGTTGGTAAAACTTCCTTCATTGGCATTGTTTTTTCCCCAATTGCCTCCGGAAGCATTCATATACTGAATTTCAAATACAGACTCACTGTTGTTTTCACCTGCGAGAGTAAAAATATCTTCATATTTCGGCACCAGTTTGTATTCCCCCGATTTGATCAGGTCTTCAGCTACTAGCCGGGCCTGTGGCCATTTCTTCTGCCATAAATAGGCCTTTACCAGAAGAGCCTGTGCACTGCCTTTTGTCACTCTGCCAAGATCCGCAACACTGTATTCACTGCGAGGCCATAGGGCAGGAATAGCTTCTGTCAAGTCCTTTTCAATCAGCACCCAAACCTCCTCTGCAGTGGCACGGGTAAGATTGTATTCTGAAGGAGCAAGGACATGATCGGCAAGAGGTACGCCTCCAAACATGATGACGAGATTGTAAAAATTCCATGCCCTGATAAAGCGGGCTTCTCCCAGGATGCGTTGCTTCATTTTTTCATCCATTTGGATTGCCGGAACTTTTTCAAGCACAACATTGGCACGATAAATCCCTTCATAATTTGCTCCCCATTCAGATTCCAACAAATCAGTATTTACAGGCCCCTTGAAAGTTTCAAGTTGCAGCAATGAGTTGGCATCATTATCGCCTGAGCCACCTTTAACAGCATCGTCTGACATGATATCTCCCCAAAACCATCGGAAATGGCCTGCCGGCGAAATTTGAAACTGCAACGTAGCGTAGGCCGCATTGACGGCAGCAAGAGCGTCAGCTTCAGTTTTATAAAAATTTTCTTCTGTGACTCCAATGATGGGCTGTCTGACCAGAAAATCATCGTTGCACGAGGTCAGTAGCAGCAGTCCGGCGACTATGGTTGTATATTTTGAAGATTTCATGATACTGGGTTCAGATGTTAAATTAAAATGTTGCGCTCAAACCTACCATAAAGGTTCGGGCCTGCGGGTAAAAGCCTCTGTCAATACCTATTTCAAGGCTTCCACCAACATTGCCTATTTCAGGATCCAGGCCAGAATATTTTGTCCATGTGAGCAGGTTTTGTGCTGTCAGAAATACTTTCGCCTTTTCCATCCTTGCCGGTTTCAGCAGGTTTTGTGGCAAATTGTATGACAAAGTTGCTGTCTTGAGGCGCAGGTACGAACCATCTTCTACAAACCTGTCTGAAATTCGTGCATTTTGATTGGCATCATTGAGGTTAACCCGCGGCTCATAATTTGATGTGCCCGGTCCTGTCCATCGGCTCAGTGCACTGGATGGACGGTTGACGTAGGCAAAATCGTATCGGGTAGTATTGTTGTAAATTTCATTACCTTCTGTCCCTTGAAAAACCACCAGACATTCCAGACCATTCCATGACAGACTTCCATTCCAGCCGTAAGAGAAGTCGGGTGTCGGATTACCGATGTAAGCTCTGTCGTTCAGGTCTATGATTCCGTTGCCGTCAAGGTCAGCAAATCGGATATCACCGGGCGCAGTGGCTTCATTCTGGAAGGCGTGGGCCTCCACTTCTGCCTGCGTCTGAAAAATACCGTCGGTCACATAACCAAAGAAAGCACCGGCTGCTTGTCCGACATCAGTCTTGGCGGCAAATGCATTGGCAGACTGAACGTAGCCAGATAAAATCGGTTCACCACCTCGCCCCAGGCCTGTAATACGGCTTTGAACAAACGAAATATTCCCACCCAGCGACCATCTCCACTCATTCATTGATTTCCTGTAATTCAGTGAAAATTCAAGTCCTTTATTTTCAGCAGTTGCCACATTCTGGACCGGCGGAGCTGTTCCCGCCACCAGTGGTATAGGGGCAGCATAGAGCATATCTTCTGTTTTTTTGATGTAGTAGTCTGCCGTTGCAGTCCACTGGCCATTCAACATTTCCACGTCAGCGCCAAAATTAGTCTGCGTGCTTGTTTCCCATTTAAGGTCGGGGTTGGCGGCTGAAAGCGCAACGCTTCCATTGGTAATCAGTTCTTTATCCCCAAATGCATAGTTCTGGCCGTTATAGACTACCGTCGTAAAACTATAATCTCCAATCCGGTCGTTGCCATTTTGTCCCCAGCTTGCCCGTAGTTTGAAAAAATCGACAGACTCACTGCTCCAGAAAGCTTCCTGGCTTAGCACCCAGCCCAGTGAGGCAGAAGGAAAATACCCGTAACGGTTGTTTTTACCAAACCTTGAAGAACCATCAGCGCGGAGGGTAGCCGCTACCAGATACTTCTCTTTCCAGGAATAGTTTACCTTGCCAAATACTGACATGAGGGCAGATTCACTTGCATACTGGTAAGCACTTTGCGAAGCTATGGGGTCTATAGTGTTTGAGATAAATGCATCTTTGACGTTGTTGGAAGGCAGGTTGGTATTGGCACCACCATTGGCATCAAAGCGGTTTTGCAATGCAGTTGTTCCTGCTATTAGCGAAAGATGCTGGTCCTTATCCAATTGTTTGTCCCAGGTCAGGACATTTTCCCACTGAAGGTTTTTCCAGGTGTTATTACCTACACTGACGGAATTCACCAGATTTTTTTCTGCGGGTGGCGCTTCGCTGATGGATGGGATGCTGCTCAGGTCGTATCTGGGTCTGAATCCCCGCTGCACAGCAAAGGTAGCATCCACGCTGAACGTAGACCTCCAGGTAAGGTTTTTGCTCAATTTTACTGCACTAAACACACTTCCAACCAGCCTGTTGCTGACCCAGGTATCAAACGTCTGTGCAATGCCGTTGACAGGGTTTGCGATGTCTGTGTCTGCATATGGCGAATACGCAAATGTGCCATCTTGCTTTCTGACGGGTGTCACTGGATCCATATTGATTGCGCGGATCAAAGGTGAATTGTACTGATTGTTTTCAGGGAGACCATTGCGCTTCAGCCATGTAAATCCAATGTTGCTGCCCAGCGTAAGCCAAGGTTTTAGGTCAGCTGTATGATTTAGCCGCACAGTCGCACGCTGAAAATTCGATTTAGGTCCGCCTACGATGCCATCCTGCGAAAAATAGTTGGCAGAGAAAGTGCTGGCGGACGACTCTCCTCCACCAGTAAACGTCAGCTGGTGACTGGATATCGGCGCAGTCTCGAAGATGGCTTCCTGCCAGTCAGTTCCATTGCCCAGGGCGGAAGGTAAGGCAAATTCAGGTCGCGGGGTTTTGCCCGCCGCGATGTAAGCTTCGTTTTGAAGTGTGGCATATTCGGCAGCGTTAAGCAGGTCAAGAAGTCTGGAAGCTCGCTGCAAGCCGACATAGGCATCGTACGAAATCTTGCCTTCTTGTTTTTTCTTTCCGCCTTTTGTAGTGATCAGTACTACGCCATTAGCCCCTCTTGAACCATAGATGGCAGCAGAGGAGGCATCTTTTAGCACATTGATACTTTCAATATCATTAGGATTGAGAAAATCGAGACCATCTACGGGTATGCCGTCTACAATGTACAGCGGATCACTATTATTGATGGTTCCGATACCCCTGACGCGCACTGTGAGCGGACTACCGGGAGAACCGGACACCTGCGCAACCTGTACACCCGCTGTCTGGCCCTGTAAAGCCTGCTCCACGCGCAGGAGTGGACGCTCTGCCAGATCCTTTGAGGCGAGTGTAGCCACACTGCCGCTAATAGATGAACGTTTCTGGCTGCTGTATCCGGTTACGATGACCTCTTCCAGCTGTGAACTATTGACAGGCAATTCCACATTGATAAGGCGTTGTGCACCTACAGGACGCTCCACAGGCTGGTAGCCTATATAGGAAAAAACTAAAACTGCTTGCTCATTGCGCACATCAATGGTGAAGTTTCCGTCGAGGTCAGTGATTGTACCTGAAGAATTATCCCCTTTGATGACGATATTGACTCCGATGGCACCGTCTGTTTCATTTTCGAGGGTCACTTTCCCTTCCACGCGGATTTGTCCCCATAACGGCAGACTGGCCATAAAAAAAACAAATACTGTCAACGGAGACCAGAAATATCTCAAATTTTTCTTTTTACTCATTAGATTACAGCTTTACCCATCGTTTTGTTTGAGAAGCCTGTTCAGTACTTACAACCACGAGGTATATTCCAGAGGGAAGTTGTTGCGCGTCTATTGTGGTGTGCAGCTGGTCAGGGAGGCAGGTTGTACGGAGCACTTCCATTCCTCCCTGATTGATGACTCTGACGTTTCGTTTTGTCTGATGTTTGTTGGTAAAGAGTATATGCAGCTGGCCTTCAGAAGAGGGGTTTGAACCCAGTTCAAACAGCGGATTTTGCAATGATATATCATCAGCACTGCTCAGACACTCAGCATTCGTGGTGCACTGTCCGAAGCAGGAAGCATAGATAGTATTACCTGTAATAGGAGCCAGAAGTCGGTCGTTGAAGTTGGACGGATTTGCGCAAGACTGTCCTTCGAGGTTTTCTTTGCAGCTATAGTCCGGGCAGGGGCCGTTTACAAACGTGAAGTAGGAAGTAAAGCCGATTTTTCGGGGTACAGAGATTTCAAAAATCCCGTTGCCGTCCTCATCTTTCATTCTGTATTTTCCTCCGGGCACGTCAAAATTACCTCCACCGGCGAGCCAGACTCCGTCAGGGCTTGGAGCGACTGTGCCCATACCCAGTTTGAAGGTAACCATTGCTTCTTCACCGCAGGCATAGCAGCTATTGAAGCAGAATTCTGGGACTTTTGTTTCACCGGCTATTAGTAGAAGCCTGTTGGTAAATACATCTGTTGTTTTAGTGCACTCTTCCGTACCTTTGAATTGCTCCTGGTTTTTCCAGTTGTCTAGTGTGACTTTGTACTCATAAGCACCATTGGAAAGGGAAACATTGCCTTCCCAAATACCATCGAGGTCGTCATCTTGCAGGGGGTTGGCCTCACCGGACCAGCTGTTGAACGTACCGCTGACATAAACTTTGTCGAAATTACCGGAATAGTTATTCATATTCACTTTGAATGACACCTTATTGTTGACTGGAGCGCCTCCTTTTTTGACTACCAGATCATCGAAGTAGGACGTGACGTCTTTGCCTGTGCCGGCTGTTCCAAAATCAAAAAACAAGACTACGCGTCCATAAACCGAATTGGCTGATTCAAAGGGTCCTTCGAGAGAAGGCAGGCTGGTATCAAAACAAAGTTCCTCCCATTCGTTGATTTTGGTATTATTTACTTTCTGTATCCAGTTTGGTTTACCGGTGGTGCTATTTTCGAGTTTTAGAGCCACGTTGCCAATATGATCCATGTGTACTTTGATGCAGATCTTAGAACCAGTTGATGCGTCGATAGGCGTTTGCGGATCCGGATTGGAGTATGCGCCGGCCCAGACTTCTGCTACGGCGGGTTTGACGAATTCAGTCACCTTAGAGCTTGTATTGATGCCTGAGGAGTTGGGGTTGTTGATTACTTTTGTTTTTTGGCCATCGAGAGGACTACCAAAATAGGAGAACTCTCCGGAAGTAGGAGGAGCTTCGAAATCGAGAATTGTTGTGGTGATAGCGGCTCCTGACGGCAGTGTGATATCGTCAAAAAAGTAGTTTTCATCTGCACTTCCTCCTGGTGTTCCGAAATCGAAAAAGAGAACCAATTGTCCGAATACCTTACCGGCGGCCGGCTGTTTGGAATCTTCCAGAGAGGGGGCATCCACGCTGAAGCAAAGTTCCTGCCATTGATTGGGAGTGGTGTAATCTTGTTTGGTAATCCAGGTTTCTCCACCACCTACAGGAGCTTCGAGTTTCACTGCCATGTTGCCGGGGTGGTCCATCCACACTTTGACACAAATGGTTGTACCCGGCTTGGCGTCGATCGGAGAAGAAGGTGAAGGATTTGCAAAACCTCCTGCCCACACCTGAGCACCAGCGGCTTTGATAAATTTTCCTATATTTGAAGATGTATTGACACCCGATTTGTCGGGGTTGGCAATGATAGTGGTCAATTGTGGTTCAAGGCTACTGCCAAAATATTGAAAAGTCAGCGACTTGCCCGAACTTTCAAAATCATAAGTGGTTTGTGCCAGAATGACTGATGTCAGACACATTGCAATCAAAAGACTAAATAAGGATTTCATAATGTGACATTAAAGTGTATTGAAAGAATAGGAAACAGATTTTTGCGTTGTCGGTTTAAGATTAAACCGAAGACTATGACAAAAATCATGTTGCAAACGTACGGTTAAATCAACTCACGCATGAATTTACCACTACATCATTGATACGTCATAGACTCAAAATGCATACATCATCTTTTTTGCAAATTGAAAATAAATATACATTGCATCACCTAAACAAAATGAATAAAAGTGTGAAACGCTCAAAAATAGAAATGATTCTTTTATTCATCAAATATTCTATTTGAAGTTGGTTAGGAGTCATATGGAACGTGGCAATTTAAAAACAAACAGATGCAGTTTTACCGGATCATTTTTTTAATAGTATTGCATAATTTGTTCATTTCCGGATTTCTCAACGGGCAGAAACAAAGTGTATACAACCCCTTCGTCACAAACTTTACCAAACAAATATATGGAGGTGGGACAGAAAACTGGGATGTGGCCTGTTCACCAGACGGGCATGTATTTGTAGCAAACAATGAAGGGCTTTTGAGCTATGACGGAAAAGTCTGGACATTGCACAGACTTCCTAATAAAACCATTGTGAGGTCGGTGGAACTGGATACCATCAATCACCGGATCTACGTTGGAGGACAGGATGAAATTGGATATTTTGCGGCAGATAACTCCGGAAGGCTTCAATTCACTTCTATAAAAAAATATATTCCCACATCTGTGCCTTCCCTGGAAGATGTATGGGATTTGCAGCTGGCAGGCAGCAAGGTGTATTTCAGGTCTGTAAATGCTATTTTTGTTTGGGATGGAACTCAGATCGAATCGCTCAAATTGCCTTCCAAAAGGATACACTATCTAAAAATCATCCAACAAAGGGTATTTTATGCCGATACAGACAATGGCTTGTATGAAATACTGAATGGCGGGGCAAAAAAGATGATGGGAAGTGACATCTTGAAAAACACCAGAATATCTGATATTTTAGTCCGTCCCGATGGACAATGGCTTGTAGTCACAGAAAAAAATGGCTTGTATCGCTATGACGGTAAGGCATTCAACCCTTTTATCAAAAATTCTGAAGTGGCCAATGCCATACTCAATAGTGCCGTTGATATTGGAAACGGTACTATTGCGATTGCCTCAGTCAGAAAAGGAATTCTGTTTTGTGATGACGAGGGAAATTATTTATACCAGATTACGCGGGACCAGGGCTTACAAACGCATTCTGTGATCAGGCTGGGAATTGATCCTTCCGGGGATCTATGGGCGTGTACATCAAACGGCATTGACAAGCTGCTCATACATTCTCCGTTTCGCATCATGTATCCTGATGTCAATTTACGCGGAGGGGTCTATGCTGTGAGAAAATATATGAATAAACTGTATGTGGGCACAAACAATGGTTTGTATGTTACAGAATGGCAGGCTGACCAAAAGGGATATAAGACAGCCACATTCAGGGAAGTCGCGAATACGAGCGGTCAGGTTTGGGGCCTGGATGTGGTGCATGGTGATTTGTTTATGGGCCACAATGAAGGTTCTTACCAGATCATCGGTGAAACAGCTGTCAAGCTTTCGGAAGCCTACGCCGGTAGTTGGCGGCATATCGCCGGACCCCGGGAAGACGTCATGGTAGCAGGAACGTACGGAGGACTGGAAAGGTATGTAAAAAAAGGAAGCCAATGGATTCATTCCGGGCATTTGAAAGGTTTTGAGGAGTCTTCGCGCATCATAGCGGTGGATCAACAGCATCAGCTCTGGATTTCTCACCCCTACAGAGGAGTGTTCAGGCTAACGTTTTCGGCCGATTATGCTTCAATTTTAAGCAAGTTGCAGTTTGATGCAAGTCGGGGATTACCCTCCAATATGGACCATTACGTTTCCGAATTGAATGACCAGATTTATGTTTCAGGCAATAATGGGATTTTTGTGTATCATGAAGTGGAAGGAAAATTTCAGCAGGATACTGCATTGACCAGACATTTCGGGTCAACTGATAAGACAAGAAGATTATTTCAGGAAGATGGTGAAAACATCTGGTTTATTGCAGAAGAGGAATGTGGTATGCTTCAGGTAAACACCTCGCCTGTCTCGAAGGAAGTGCATAAACACTTGTTTCCATTCTTGAAGGGGAAATTTATTGGAGGCTTTGAAAACATTTACATTCCGGATAATCGGGAAGTGTTTGTGTGCACAGATAAAGGCCTGATTCTCGTGCAATTGGATCAGTTGAAAAGAAAAACAATTTTAACGCTGCGATTTAATAAAGTCTTCAGCCGAGGAACACAGGATTCAATATTGTATGGCGGATTTTTTACTACCGCCCTCTTGCAAAAAATTCAAATTCCCTATCTTCAAAACAATATGGGTTTTATCCTCGGCACGAACCAAGGAGACGACACCCAGCCCATTCAATATCGATGGAAGCTGGAGGGGCGTGATAAGGAATGGTCTGACTGGCAATACAAGGATGAAGTACTGTTTTCCCATCTGAAGCCAGGAAAATATACCTTTCTTGCAGCAGCAAGAGATAGTAAGGGTTATGAATCCAACATACTGCAGTATACTTTTACAATTCAAAAACCCTGGTACGCGTCTTATCCGGCAATTTTATGCTATGTTTTATTACTTGGAAGCCTTTTCTTGATTTTGACCAGATATCTGAATAAGAAACATGAAGGTGAAAAAACACAGTTGATCCAGGAAAAGGAAGTTTCTGAAGCGCTGGTTCAAGATCTTCTGAACCAGAAGCTCCAAACTGAAATTGACTTTAAAAATAGAGAGCTGGCCTTATCCACCATGCACATCGTGCAAAAAAATGAAACGCTTTCAAAATTACGCGAAGAATTGTATTCGGTTTCCAAAAACGTAGTTGATCAGGAAACAAAAAAGCAAATCAGAAAAATTATTTCTATTCTCTCTGATGACCAGGTTCTGGAGGGAGACTGGGAAAGCTTTGCCAGGCATTTTGATCAGGTCCACACTGATTTTATCAAGCGACTCAAAGAAACATATCCCCAACTTTCACCAAAAGATCTGAAATTGTGTGCCTATCTGCGTTTGAATTTGTCCACAAAAGAACTTGCACCCCTGCTCAATATTTCAGTTAGGGGAGTGGAAATCAGTCGGTACAGACTTCGTAAAAAATTACATCTCCATGCAGACATCAACCTGAATGACTACATGATGAACTTTTAATGCATTTCTTTCTGAAATAAGTAAAAAAGTTCGATTACATTCTTCAAAAAAGAGACTTATACTATTTTGGTATGGATTGAAAAATTGCAGTTCTCCGAAGAATTTGTACAATGTAAGTGTTTTGATTGAATTTTTGTGGAATGAGATTTTGCCTCACCTATTTTAAATTCTTTTACCTTTTATTCAGGTTGATGCCGGTGGTTCTGGCCGGCCATGCACCCGGTTTGGTGAAGGGACAGACCAGCTATACTATTGAATTTGAGGCAAACTGGCAGGATAGACAATTGTTGGCAGATAGCCAATATACTGCAAAAGAAACCGGTTGGATCCGATTTGGTGCCATCAGATATTATGTACATGGTGTGGCTTTGGTGACGACCACGGGAATGGAAATCAGAGACCAGCGCAAGCATCGCCTGATCGACTTTTCTGACCCAGCATCGACCCGATTTCAAATCTATGCCCCTGAACAACAAGAGCTCAGTTTTCTTCATTTCAAGTTGGGCGTGGATAGTCTGACGCAATCCGGAGGTGCGATTGGCGAAGACCTTGATCCGGTAAATGGCATGTACTGGACCTGGCAAAGTGGCTACATTTCCATAAAACTCGAGGGTGCTTCCCTGGCGAGTCCCCATCAGAAACATGAATTTGCCTTACACCTGGGCGGGTACAGGGAACCCTTCCAAACCATAAAAAGTGTTTCATTGCCCATTTCAACCAAAGGGAATTCAGTCAAAGTTGGACTGGATCTTTTCCATTTTATGCAACATTGTCCAATCCAAGAGACACATCACAT
>JAJTEZ010000045.1 GCA_021298335.1 Saprospiraceae bacterium
CCGTTTATCTTGAGACATGTCATTTTTGGTAAACATGACCTGAGCTCCCACCTTTAAAGAAAGTGCCGTTTCCATTGGATAGGCTTTTTCAGGAAAATCTCCCTGTATTTCTGCCCCATACGTCGTTTTTTCGGCAGGTATAGAGGTCAGTTGCTCACGATTGATTTCTTCCGCTTTAAAGTTGTGCGTGGTAAGATAGATGGTGCCGGGATGATGCTTCAATTGAAATTGTGGCTGAACATACGCGGTCAGAAGTGCCAGGTCTTCGGCAGTAATCCGGTTCATCCGCAATTGTTCCAGTAACCGAAGAAAGCTTTCCTCTTTCTGGCGATATACTTTTTTCAGTTCGATGTACATCAAATCAACCTGTTGAAGACAGCGGGCGCTGAAAAAAAACAGGTCGGGATAGTATTCTTTTAAAAACACCCATTCTTCCTGTTTCACCACCGGAGGCAACTGAAGCATATCACCCATAAAAAGAACCTGGACACCACCAAATGGCTGGTTGTTGCGCCTGATTTTTTTGAGTACAAAATCAATAGCGTCCAATAAATCAGCTCTCAACATGCTGACCTCGTCAATAATCAGCAACTCCATCGACCGAAGAAGTTGTAATCGTGCAGAACCCATTTTATAGCGACTGGAGAGGCTCCCAAAGGATTCAAGCCTCACCGCTTCATGGTGCAGCTCGCTTCTCATGACCGGCAGGTAAGCTGCTGGCGCGAGCTGAAACAGCGAATGTAGGGTAACCCCTTTTGCGTGCAATGCTGCTATTCCTGTAGGTGCAGCAACCACCACATTCTTGTGAGTGGTCGCAATGATTTGTCGAAGTAGCGTTGTTTTGCCTGTCCCCGCTTTTCCTGTCACAAACATGTGGCGGGATGTCTGGTTGACACATTTCAGAACAATGTCTGACTGAATACTAGTTTGTGTATACATATTGAATTGTAGTTGTTTTCGAATTACGGCTGAAAAGGTGGCATCCTCAAAGGTCGAATCCTTTTCAAGTGCAAAGATACAGCTTCTGAATCAAACATTACCCAAGTATAAATATACATGGCCTCCGATGGTATTGTCCCAGCTTTTCTTCTTTCCACTGAGCCGTTGTTTTTTGGCAAATACTTTCTGTTTCTGAATTCACATCGCAGGCAACACATAACCGCGTCGAAGGCTGAAGCGAAGAAATCAGGTGCTTTAACAGGAATTCATTTCTATAGGGTGCTTCCATAAAGATTTGAGACTGGCCTGTCTTTAGTGCCTTTGCCTCCAGCGCTTTTATCTCCCGAACGAGTTCGGCTGGCTTGTTGGGCAAATAACCATTAAATGCAAAGGATTGACCATTGAGTCCGCTGGCCATCATTGCCAGCAAAATAGACGACGGACCCACCATGGGCCTCACCCTGATTTGATTTTTATGCGCCCATTGTACTGCAAGAGAACCGGGATCAGCAATTCCGGGGCAACCAGCCTCAGAAAGCAAGCCAATGTCCGTGCCCTCCAGCAGCTGTTCTAAAAAGCTGATGTCCTCCTTGCCTTCCTGTGTGATCTCCTGGATAATCATCTGTGATATTGGGATTGGATGTCCTGCATCTTTCAAAAAATGCCTCGCAGTTTTTGCCCTTTCCACTAAAAAATGCCTGGTTGCAAACAAAGCCTTCATTGTCTGATGCGGCAAAGTTTCGATTGCATTATCAGATATTGGACAAGGAAACAGGTACAAAACACCTTGTTCTTTCATTTCAATGCCCGTCTTAATATTTTCCCCACATTCGTTTTGGGCAATTCAGACCGAAACTCTACATATTTGGGCACTTTATAGCCCGTCAGGTTTTCGCGGCAATAGGCAATCACCTCCTGTTCATTCAGCGTTTTGTCCTTCTTTACAATAAACACCTTAACCACCTCCCCTGACTTTTCATCTGCCATACCGACTGCAGCAGCTTCAAGTACTTTAGGGTGCTGTGTCAGCACATTTTCGATCTCATTAGGAAATACATTGAATCCGGAAACCAGAATCATATCTTTTTTACGGTCTACTATATACATATAACCATCTTCATCCATTTTGCCGATATCTCCTGTACATAGCCACCCCTCGGGTGTCACCGTTTTTGCAGTTTCTTCCGGCTGGTTATAATACCCTTTCATCACCTGTGGACCCCGGCACTGGATCTCCCCTTCCTCATGAAACGTAGCAAGTGTTCCATCATCCATTACAATCCGTATTTCTGTAGAGGAGACAGGAAGACCGATACTTCCGGTTTTTCCAGTGCCGTCAAGCGGGTTGACACTGATTAGTGGCGAAGATTCCGTCATCCCATAACCCTCCGTCAACGGGCAACCTGTGATATCCTGCCATTTTTCCGCAACTGCTTTTTGAATTGCCATGCCTCCGCCAACGGTAATCTTCAATGGCGTAAAATCGCATTTCAAAAATTCAGGATGATGCAATAACGCATTAAACAAGGTGTTCAGCCCTGTCATCAGGCTGATTTTATTGCGCTTGAATTCTTTGATGACTGATGGCAAGTCACGCGCATTGGTTACCAGCACAGTGTGCGCGCCATAGCTAAGCATAGCCAGACAATTGACAGCGAAGGCAAAAATATGATACATAGGAAGTGGAGAAAGGGTAATCTCGTTGCCTTCTGTAAGGTATTGCTGCATCCATGTCCTGATCTGGATCATGTTTGCTACCATATTTTGATTGGTTAGCATTGCTCCTTTGGAGATTCCTGTTGTTCCTCCGGTGTATTGGTGAATGATCACTGTATCCGGATGGTTTTCGAAAGGGCGTATGGTAAAGTTTCGGCCTTCGATGACCGCTTTGCGAAAACTTACGGTATTGGGCAATGCATATTTTGGAACCATCCGTTTTACATGTCTGACGGCAAAATTCACTACAGATCCTTTGACGGAGCCAAGCATTTCTCCCACTGAAGTCAGGATAATTGTGCTTATTGATGTTTTTTCAAGAATCGCTGCCAGATTAGAGGCAAAATTTTCAAGAATAACAATTCCCTTTACTCCACTGTCCTGAAATTGAAACAACATTTCCCGCTGAGTATATAAGGGATTTGTGTTTACAATAATCAATCCTGCTTTCAATGCGCCAAATACAGCCACAGGATACTGGAGCAGGTTTGGCATCATCAAAGCGATTCTGTCACCTGGGTTCATTCCACGTGAGTGCAAATAAGCTGCAAACTGCGTGGACATCTTGTCTACTTCTCCGTAGGAGATTCGTTTTCCCATGCACTCAAATGCAGGTTTTTGGGCGTATTTTTGAAAACATTCATTCAAAAAGTCCACCAATGTGGCATAGCTGTCAGGATTGATGTTGGCTGGAATGCCGGCGGGGTAGTTTTTCAACCAGGGTCGTTGATCCATTCTGTCTCGATTTTAAGGACGAATTTAGTGAATTCCCGATATTTTATGCAGCAGAAATACAGACCCTTTTCGAAGGGAAAATATATGTGATTGTTTCATATACGTGTTTTTCCATATCTTTGCAGCTCAACATTATAAATATATCAATTATGTCAAAGGAAAGAGATGAAAAACTCAAAGCCCTGGCGCTGACTATGGACAAGCTGGACAAAACCTATGGAAAAGGAACTATTATGAAACTGGGTGACAAACAGGTGGTCCAGGTAGAAACAATCTCTACCGGATCGCTTGGTCTGGATATAGCGCTGGGCATCAACGGGCTTCCTAAAGGAAGAATTGTTGAAATTTACGGCCCTGAATCTTCAGGAAAAACCACTCTGGCCATCCACGCCATTGCGGAGTGTCAGCGCCAGGGCGGCATTGCTGCCATCATTGATGCTGAGCACGCTTTTGACCGGTTTTATGCCGAACATCTAGGCGTAAATACCGAAGAATTACTAATCTCCCAACCGGATAACGGCGAACAGGCCCTAGAAATTGCCGAAAACCTGATCCGTTCCGGAGCCATCGATATCATCGTTATTGACTCGGTGGCGGCACTGGTACCAAGAAGTGAAATTGAGGGCGAAATGGGAGACTCCAAGGTGGGTTTACAGGCCCGTCTGATGTCCCAGGCCCTTCGTAAACTTACAGGTACTATAGGCCGTACCGGATGTTGTTGTATTTTTATCAACCAGCTTCGTGAAAAAATCGGTGTCATGTTTGGAAACCCCGAAACAACAACTGGGGGAAATGCCTTGAAATTTTATGCTTCCATTCGTCTTGATATCAGGAAATCAGGTACTGCCATTAAAGACAAAGACGGAAATACTGTGGGTAATCCTGTGAAAGTGAAAGTCGTAAAAAACAAATTGGCACCTCCTTTCAGAATAGCCACATTTGACATTGTGTTTGGCGAAGGCATATCCAAAATGGGAGAAATCGTTGACCTCGGAGTCGAAACAAACGTGCTGGACAAAAGTGGTTCCTGGTTTAGTTATGAAGGCACTAAAATAGGACAGGGAAGAGAAGGAGCCAAGCAGTTCCTTTCAGACAACCCTGAACTCGCTACTACCATCGAAAAGAAAATCCGCGAAAGATACCAGCCCGGCGAAGTACCTCCGGGAGAAGATGACGGAGATGAATAAAAAAGAGGCGGGAATTAACCCGCCTCTTTTTTTTATTGCATTCGAATAAGCTTGACCGTCCCCGATCTTTTACCTATAGTCGTCCGACAAATAATCACACCTTTTGTTTTTCCAAAATGCTCCTCTGAAAGAAAAATCTGGTTTTGACCTTTTTCTACAGAATAAGTAAATGTTCTGATCAAATTGCCGGCACTATCAAACAAGTGAACTTCAGCATTGGTATCCTCTTCTGATGTTAATTCCAACATCGTTTGCTCGGTAAATGGATTAGGAGAATTAGATAACCCTTCTATCTGATTGTCCGATGGCAATATCATAAACGAAATTTGCTGCTCTGTTAAGTCCTGGCCAATGGCTAATGCCGGGAGATTCTCTCCCTTTTTCATTGACTTGCCCAACCAGACAGCACTGGAGGCCTCCAATTCAAGATAGAATAATGCCTCTTTGTCGTTGGTTTCAAATGGTTTCAATGTGTGATAACTAATCATAAGCCGGCTTTGCCCGGCCTCTTCCTCTATTCTGAAATGAGAATCGTCCAGTTGAGCCAGACCTGGAGTCACGCCTGTAACTCTGATTCCGTTTTTCAATTCAACTGTAGCCTGAAAACCAAGAATCCCATGAATTTCTTTGCCATAAACCGGAATTCTGACTGTACTGCCGGCAATGATATATTGATCAGGAATCTGAAATATTACCGCATCACTGCTTCTGGTCTCAGCTTTTCCTATTGTCTGTTGAGAAACTGAGCCATTGACATCTCCTGTTTTAATTATGACAAAATTAGCAATTCCTTCTCCGGAAGGTTGTGGCATTAACTCCTTGCTCGAAGCATACTGCCAGATGTTCTCTTTATCAAATTTGTACTCCGCCTCCACAAAGCGCCATGGATCATTTTTGGTAAATTTAGCCTGAACTCCAAGCATCAGTTTTCTTAATTCCACAATATCTGAAGCCGTAATAGTTCCGGATCCGTTTACGTCAGCTGCAATAAGCTTATACGGTGACTCCAGATAACTAAGCCCAAGCACATGCCTTTGTATCATGACCAGATCAAGTGTCGAAATACCTTTGAGCATGTCTGTCTTTTTATCAGGATGAATCTGATAGTTTCTGTCTGCCGGCAGGTCGGTGAATGAAAACTGACCCTCTTGATTTGTCATACCGCCTGATTCAACCTCTATTGCCCGAAGGTTGATCTCTGCGTTGGGCATCATCATTTTTTCTTCAGTAAAGATATGTCCTGAAATAGTCATTCTGCCTCCCGTATTTCCCCCACAGTAGCGATGGTTGTCTTGTACGGTGATAAACGTTTCCACTACAGACTGGTTTCCGGCAAGATCTGTCACCCAAAAATATATCTTTCGTCTGCCTACGCTGTCACAATTCATAGTCATGGATGTATGACCTGTGTTTTTTGAGAAGGAAAATTTTAAAAGAGAAGCCGGCGTACAATTGTCAGAGCTTAAATTGTCAAAATCCTTCGCCTGAATAGAAACGGTTCCTGTAAAAGCCGATACACTTACAGCAAGACCCTGCTTGGCAAATGCCACAGGTTTTTTACAATCACGTACAGAAAAGACAAAAGAACACTGAGACTGGTTGCTACAGCCGTCTTTAGCCGTCCATACTACTCTGTAATTTCCTTGCTGGAAGTCGCCTGCTATTCTGTCTCCATTCCCCGAAATTTCAGGAATACCTCCGTCATTATTGACATCTACAGTATATGACCAGCGAATATTTACCGGAAGACAATCATCTGTACCCATTGCCTGAAGAGATAGTTTTGCAAGACAACTATTGTCCTGAATACAGACGATTGTGTCCTTGCATACCTTATTACTGATCGTAGGAGCGACAGAATTCGTCACATAAATGTGTTGTATAAATGTCCATTTTCCAGGTGTGTTCGGTGTATTTGTCTTGTACTGACACCAGTCTATCACTGTCCAGGTACGTTTCACATATTTACAGTGCGTAGGGTGTAAAAACGTCTGATCCTTATAGGTAGCTGCGACCTGGTCACAAAAACTTGTTCTGGCCACAGGAGCTCCTGTAATGGCCGTGTCAGGATCGTCATCATTGCACTGATTGTATTCTACTGAGTAAGAAGGCCAGGTAATGTCTTCGGTAGAAAAAGGATCAGTATTGATAATCTGTATTCTTTGAACAATCGTATCTGTATTGTTTCCCCGGTCCCTGACAATAAACGTCCTGATTAAAGTTCCGGTTTTACATGCATTCAATTGGTTACTGACTGTATAACCGACTACAGTACCTGTGCAATTGTCACTAAACACACCATCCTGACCTGCAATTCCGGAAGGATAAAATTCATCCTGTATCAGAATTGGTTTTCTTTTTAATGGGCTATCGACCAAAGTGCCAAATACATCCAGGTTTTTGACATTAACCGGAAATTTGCAACTGATTGTGATATCCGGAAGTCCTTCCAGAATCACCGGATCAGTGGTATCCTCTACCCGAATTGTAGTATTGCATGTTGCACTGTTTCCGCGCTGGTCGGTAGCACGAACTGTCAGGATGATATCTTTTGAAACGTCCTCGCAACAGAATTGTGCAGACGTACCAAAGACATCCTGCGAACTTCCACCACACACAGTTCCGCTACGGCGAACCTGCACCGTGACAATTCCGCCGCAATTATCCGATACTGAGGTATAAAGGGTGGTTACAGGCAATGACTGGATATCGCTGATGACGATGGTATCTGTGGGAGCACACGTCAGCTGAGGGCCGGTGAGATCCTGTGCTGTCAATACCACTGAACAGGTGGAGGTCCGACTATTCTGGTCCGTAACCGTCATTATCAGCGTGTGCTGCATATTGTTTGCCGAAGCAATCGTTGTACCAGGAAGTGGCGACTGACTAATCGTTGTGGCACCACAGTTGTCAGCTCTTATCACCAATGCAGTGAGGTCTGGTGCCTGTATGCTACAATTGGAGGACAAGGTCACATCTCTATTGGAAGGACAGGTGACCGTTGGAGCCTGATTATCGATCACATTTACAGTAAAGATACAGGCAGCGGTCGCCCCGTTTGCCGCTGTGACGGTATACGTAATGGGAGTTGAGCCCACATTGAAAAAGGAACCACTCGCAGGACCGGAAGTGCGTGCGGCAGTAAATCCCGGACAATTATCCCCTGCTGAGGGGATGGCATATGTTGCAGAAGCTCCACATTGTCCAGACAGTGCATTTACGGTGACATTCGGCGGACAAAGAATCGTAGGAGCCTGTGCATCAGAAACGACCACAGAAAAGCTACAACTGGCTGTTACTCCGTTTGCCGCTGTCACTCGAAATACATTGACTGTAGAACCTACAGGGAAAAATGACCCTGAAACCTGTCCTGAAACCTGAGATGTACTAACTCCGGGGCAATTATCTGTCCCCTCTGGAGTACTAAAATTTACCACCGCACCACATTGATTCGTTTGAGAATTTACAGATAGATTTGAAGGACATGAAATTTGGGGTGCTACATTATCTGTTACGGTAACCGTAAACTGGCAAGCCACTGAATTTCCACTGGCGTCTGTCACCCGAAATACGTTGGTCGTAATACCTGCATTAAAAAACGATCCTCCTGTCAAGCCGGAAAACAGTGACGTTGTCGATCCGGGGCAATTATCCGTTCCCACAGGAGCCGTGTAATTTACCGTCGAACCACACTGTCCGGGTTGTGAGTTGACAGTGATGTTTACCGGACAGGTAATCGACGGCAACTGGTTATCGTTGACAAGAATACTGAAGCTGCAGGATGCTGTCATGCTATTCGCAGCGGTAACCTGGTAGACAATATTGTGTAACCCTACAGGAAAAAATGTGCCACTGGGTTGAGTTGTAATTCTGGTCGTGATGGCACCAGGACAATTGTCCGTTCCCACAGGAGCCGTGAACGAAACCACTCGTCCGCAATCTCCAATTGTAGCGCTTAAAGTTAGATTGGCAGGACAAGCGATCTGTGGGGGTTGATTGTCAATTACATTGACAAAGAAAGAACACGTGTCTTTATTTAAATTCTGATCTGACCCAATAAACATATTTTCTGTAGCTCCTACCGGAAAGGCTGAGCCACTTTGAAGACCCTTGTTTAACTCAAAAGAAACTGTCGAACAATTATCTTCACCAGTAGGAGAGGCATACTGCACTATGGCATGACACTGACCAGGATCGGCACTTACTGTAATGTTCTGAGGACATGTAACGACCGGCGGTTCGGAATCCACGACCGTCACCAGCTGTATGCAAGATCCCGAGTTTCCGCTCTGGTCAGTGACTATCCACACCACTTGATTGACTGCCGCTGGAAATTCGGTGCTTTCAAATACTTCTGCGTCACCCAAATACGGTATAATGCTCGCAAGTAAGCAATTGTCAGATGGGTCTGGAGCTCCCAGAAAGATACCCGTTGCAGAGCATGAGCCAGCATCTGGCATGATACTCAGATCGGGCGGACATTCTATGAAAGGGGAAATAGTATCAGCCACTGTTATGATAGACTGACAATGAGAAAAATTACCACATTCATCTGTAAATGTTACCGATACGGAAATAGCTTCCGGAATATTTTCGCATGTAAACTGCAAAGCATTGTCTGCAGAGATAAATAAGGTATCGCTGCATGCATCAAAACTATTTTCATTTAATAAAGATAGGTCGGTAGTAGCGATACCTCTGTCATCAACATATACAGTGACATCACGGCAAAATGCCACTGGTGGTATAGTGTCCTGAACAAAAATTAACTGAAAACAAGTATCTGCATTTCCTGCTGAATCGGAAACTGTATAATACCTTCTGATGGTTTTTTCAAAAAGACACTGGCCTGTCTGTACGCTATCCCTCACCCAGGAAAAAGAAGATGTATCTAAAGCCGTTTCGTCCGTGGCATTACCGCCTCCGTTCTGAAAGTATAGAAAATATTCAAAGGGGCTTGGTGTCTCACAATCTACGGTAATTGTGTCAGGGCATGAAAGTACCGGCTCTGTGTCATCCAAAACTGTCACGGTCATACAGCAGCTGGTAGTGTTCCCTGTCTGATCGGTGGCGGTCCAACACACCTGGGTCTGACCTACAGGATAACCTCCCGAAGCATTTGCAGACTGGTTAAAATCATTGATTAAGCCAATGTCTACAGGCAACGTACAATTGTCAGATACTTTTGGAGAATCGATACTGATCTGGGTCAATCCGAAGGTACTTCCAGAACTGTTCCCGACTGATATATCCTCCGGACATCCTATTTCGGGTGCTATCAAATCCTGCACAAAAATAGTTTGGGTACAAGTTGCCGAGGCAGCACAATCATCAATGACAAACCAGACTACGTCAAAAGTGCTTGCACTGTACACGCCCAGATTAATGTTGGCTGGATATATGCTTCCTGTAGGCGTGACAAGCCTCACAGGACCACCTCCTATACTATATGACATAAATGTGATATTGCAGGAAGAGGTAGGGGTTGGAGTAATGACCGTCGCCTCACACGAGGCATCTACCTGTACAAATACCCCATTAGGGCAGGTTATGGCGAGGCTGACGTTTTTGGGATGGGTCCCCCCTCCGGATTTTTTGACTGGTAATGGCTGATTGCCCTGGCGCTGTGAAATTCCTGTAGCAATAAATGCAAAAAATAGCAGGAATAAAATCGGCTTCTGCTTCATCATAAGATTTTTTATTCATGAAATGAAAGGTCACGTTTTTGGGATAGGACCCCTGAATAAAGCTCTTATATTATTTATAAAGCAAAAATTATGCCAATTTTATAAATTAATAAAAAAATTAATGTGTGAGCTTTTTTCAGATGCATGCAGTAAAAATGCCAAAAAACGAAGCCAGCATACGCCGGAAAAGAAGCGGTATCTACGAGGCACAGGATTCTCCTCGAGTATAATTCTATCGTATCTTTGATGGTGTAAATGTATTTCGTGTCACTTCAGATTTTATCCGATGGACTTTTAAGTAAATATAAATCCCTTTTCGAAGAAAGGTTGGATGCTATCATTGACAAGCTGGAGAAACAGGAAACGCCTTGCGTGAGCGTCTATGCACTTTCCCTGTGTATTTGAAGATTCCTAGTTTTCAGCTACAGGTATTGCTAAACGCGATCTGTTAAGCTAGTATGTATGACTGTTTCTTTATGTCATTCGTTTTTTATTTACATGGTTGAATTGCAATGTTTTTATTCTGTTATATCCTCGTTATTTTTCTTCAGGTCCTTGTCCAAACCGCGTGTGGACAAAACCTCCTGTAAGAGAAGGTATGAAGAATTTTTTAGAATTTTCTCTTTGGCGGTTTTCTATGGAAAGCGGTTGTAAATATCCTTTCGATGTGCCACCAGAATCAAGCGAATCTCGTCGTGGGAAATCTTTTATGGTACTTAAATCTAATCTTACTTTCTCGCGATTAATAAAAACTACATCCTCTTGATCAATGTCTCATTTTTAGTCGTGCGTAGTAATATGAACCACTTTCCATTGTCCTTGTTTTAAACGTATGATACCTAACTTCTGTAGTCATTATTGTCAAGCTGGGTATTTTTAAAATGGAAACTGCCGCTATCAAAATCTACATCTTAAAAGCATATGACCTTTGAAGAACTACGACAATATAACTTATATGATAAATGGATGTGCCATGCAGGTTCATAACACACTTGGTAATGGTTTTCAAGAAGTAATTTACCAACGGTGTTTAGCCTTCGAACTAGAAAAAGAGGGTCTTTCGTTTGCTCGAGAAATTGAACAGGATGTTTTTTATAAATGTCTCCTCGTGGGTACCCAAAGGGCGGACTTTATCGTTGAAAATAATGTAATTGTTGAATTGAAAGCTCTCACTCACTTGGAAGATGTACACCTCGCTCAAGCCAAAAATTATTTGGTAGCATACAACAAACCGATTGGTTTATTAATCAATTTTGGTTCAACCAGCCTTCAATTCAAGAAGATATTTAACCCTAATTTTCTATAAAAAATAGCGCTTTATTATTGTCTGAATCAGAATTTTCAGGATTCTCCGATTTGCAGGAAGGTAGATGTGCAGCAATCAAGTAAATCCTAAAATCTGACAAATCCCAATTCTGACAAATTTGTCTTCTTTGATTGTCTAAATCAGAATTTTCAGGATTCAGCAATTAGCAGGATGGTGCTTGTGCGCCAATCAAGCAAATCCTAAAATCTTCTAAATCCTGATTCTGACAAATTTGCCATCTTTGAACTTTGATTACTTGTTGGTACTCGAGGAGCTGATTTTATCGTTGAAAATTAAGTAATTGTTGATTTTTCAAAATCTCGTCCCTGGACACATCTTCCCCGGTCTTTTCACTATCCATGAGTTTGCTGAACAAAAAATCTTCATACTCACAGTCACTACGGTTGCGCCCAGTTTTTTGGCTGTTTCCCTGATGATCTTGTTGCTTTGTTTGTCAGCTTTTATAAGAATTGCACTCATGGTTCCCGTTTTTTGCAAAGGTAGTTGATTTTCAACACTTTACGAGACCTGGCCCACCCATTCCTTCAGCGTATCCAGCCTGTCAGCCTGGTCTGCCGGCTTGTCCTTGCGCCAGCGAACGATGCGCGGAAACCTCACAGCCAGCCCGGATTTGTGGCGACCCGACAGGCTGATACCCTCAAAAGCCAGTTCGAAGACCAGCTCCGGACGAACACTGTGCACCGGGCCAAAGGTCTCAAGGGTATTTGCTTTGACAAAGGCAGTGACCTCCTGCATCTCCACATCCGTCAGTCCCGAATAGGCCTTGGCAAACGGGACCAGTCGTCCTTCCTGCCATAAGGCAAAGGTAAAATCTGAAAACAGGTTGGCCCGGCGTCCATGACCCCGCTGCGCATACAACATGACCGCATCAATGGTATAAGGATCTGTTTTCCATTTCCACATATCTCCCGACTTCCGTCCTGTATGATAAGGCGAGCTCCAGCGTTTCAGCATCAGACCTTCGGCGAAACAGGCCCGGCTTTGCCTACGCAGATCCGCAAGAGAGATGGCATCATCAAACGAGATCAAAGGAGACAATTCCACCGATGAAATGGCGTTTTTGCTGATCAAATCCTCCAGCTGCTGACGTCGCTCCCGAAACGGTAGGTGGCGCAAGTCCGCGCCATTGCACTCAAGCATATCATAAGCGATAAAGTGCACCGGCGTGTCCTGCAAAATTTTTTTGCCCGGATTCTTGCGTCCGATCCGCGTCTGCAGTCGCTGAAACTCCATTGGGCGGCCATCTGCCCAGGCCACCACTTCCCCATCCAGCACAAATTCGTAAGGTAAAGCCGTCCCGGCAGTCAGTTCGGGAAATTTGTCGGTCATCAACTCCTCTCCTCTTGACCAGAGGAAATGCTGATCCTGCCGGTAGATCCATTGGCAACGGATGCCGTCCCACTTCCATTCCGCGGCCCACTCAGCAGGCGAGATTGTGGACTCATCCCCGGCAGGCAGGGCATAGGCCAGATAGAAGGGGTAAGGCCGTGAAACATCACCCT
>JAJTEZ010000046.1 GCA_021298335.1 Saprospiraceae bacterium
ATAAAATTCACCAACGTTTTCTTTTCCAGCTTTGTGAGTTCAGAGGCCTGAGGAGTCACCACCTTCACCATCAACTCGGTATCACGCATTTTTGTGACCACCATAAAGAAGAAGAGAAGCATGAATACGATGTCCGGCAATGATGCCGTGGATATCGCGGGGGTGGCTTTATCTGATTTCTTTTTAAATTTTGACATTTTTACCAGTTTTTAAAGTAAACCATTTATTTTTCCTCCCCGAATTTCGTCGGTTCTGCTTCAGAAATGACCAATGGAATTGCATCCCTGATTTCTTTTTGTTGAGCAGAAGTGCATTCATCCAGGTTATTCCCAAAGCGAGCCATTGCCGCCTCTTCCCAGAGTTCGTTATAGGCTGCTTTCAACTCATTGTATACCTCAAGGTAAGTGGCATACTCAGTACCACGGTCATTCTTTATGGAAATCAACGCCTTTGTCGGGCTTTCGGACATATTGGATAGCTGTTGTGGATTTGAGATAAAAACTTTCGTATTATCTTTCAGTTCGCTGATGTCCATAAGCTCTCCCCTTACGAGCAGCTGATTCTGCGCATTGACGAGCACAGAGTACACGTTTCGTGAGTTCAGCTTCATTTCGGGTGGTGGTTCGTTAGACCAGGGCGGTAATTTGACTAGCACTCCCTTGTCTTCTGCAATGGTTGTCGTAACGAGGAAGAAAATCAACAACAGGAAGGCGATATCTGCCATGGAACCTGCATTGATTTCATTACTCATTCGATTTTTACTCTTTCCCATATCAGGTATAATTTACTGATTATTTAAAAAATCCCCTGATCTCAAACACAAGGATGAGTACAAACGCAAGCAATGTGAGTAAACCAAGGCTGTAAAGTCCTGCAGATATTAATTTACTCAATGTTTCTGTGATCCCAAAATCCTTTGCCCAATAGGCATCAAACCTCCCTCCTGTATCGTGTGAGGAGGTAAAGTAGAGCACAATAAATGCAACTATAACTCCAACAAATCCATACACAGTTTTTGATCCGCTTCTGAAATTTCTGAAAATGTCCCAGATGATTCCGGCAAGCATAAGCAAAGTAGCTACAAAAAACATCCAGATCATGGTCCACAAGCCCGGATTAAAGCAATTGACCTGAGAAAGATCTTCCATTGTTGTTAGGTCAGAAAGACTGTAACCGCCAGAAGAAGAACCCAGATAAATCCCAAGTCCAAAGACGACAAACAACACTGCACTGGCTCCCACTGCAATCGCATCACCGTCTTTTACGAGATAATTATACAACTTATTCATATGTTCTAATTAATATCGGGTGATTGGATTACTTAAATACTTTGTGCTTCGCCATTGATTCAACCAATCCGATGGAAGCCTCTTCCATATTGTTGGTGATAGCATCAATTTTTGATACAATATAATTATAGAATACCTGCAATATCATGGCTGCAATCAAACCGAATACAGTTGTTAAGAGGGCCACTTTGATACCTCCTGCTACAACTGTCGGAGAGATATCTCCCGCTGCCTGAATTTTGTCAAAGGCCTGAATCATACCCACAACCGTACCAAGGAATCCGAGCATTGGTGCAAGGGCGATGAACAGTGAAATCCACACCAATCCTTTTTCCAACATACCCATTTGTACTGAGCCGTAGGAAACGATTGCTTTCTCCACTGCGTCAGCTCCGCCGTCCCTGTTACGCATACCTTCATACATCACACTTGCCGCAGGACCAGGAGTTGCTTTTGCAATTTCCATTGCACCCTCTACATCACCGGAAGCTAATTTTTCATCAATTTTTCCTACAAGTGCATCTGTATTTGCTGATGCAATATTCAACGTCACAATACGCTCGATACAGAAAGCAAGACCAAAAATCATACAAGCCAATACCGGGCTCATCCAGATCCAGTCACCCTCAATAAACTTTTCCTTCAGTACCTGAAACGCTCCAGCACTTTCTGTATCTGCTGCTACCGGAGCTGCTTCTGTGGCTGTCTCCAAAGCCGCAGCCGCTGTATCTGCCATTGTAGCTGCTGTATCAGCACCAGCCGCCATAGTATCTGCCGCCTGTGCCAACATATCATATGCACCCATGTACGATGCAATCATGAATACCCCGATAAAAAATAAGAATTTTCGCATGATTTGTTAATTTACGTTTAAGAGTTGTGAAATAAAGGCGAAATATAGACAATAATTTTCTATGGATAAAAATATTTTTTTTTCCAAAAAAGAAAATTCATATTCCTTTAAGACTTGAACCTCGATAAAAAGTTAGAATCCCCTGAGTTTTGGGCAAGAATTTCCTCATAATCAGGCAGTAATATTGAACTTGTCTCAGCCAATATCAGATCAGGGTTTTAAAAACCTGATTTTATAATCTGCTGTGGTTTTTCCTGACCTGATGTCACCCAACTTACCCTGGATAAGTTTTTTCTTCAAAGGCTTCAATTTTTCAACAAAAAGTATACCTTCAATATGGTCATATTCATGTTGGATTACCCTGGCATTGATCCCTTCGTAAATTTCTTCCTTCCATAAAAATTGTTCGTCCTGATACCGGATCTGGACACGTTCAGGACGCTCTACATCACCCCGGATATTTGGAATACTGAGACAGCCTTCTTCATACGCCCAGTTTTTACCGGATTCTGCAATTACCGTCGGGTTGACAAATATTTTTTTGATACCTTCATTCTCCTTGCCCTCCTCCATCATCTGAATGGTATCCACCACAAACAAGCGGATTGACAGCCCTACCTGAGGCGCTGCCAAACCCACCCCATGTGCAGCATACATTGTATCCCACATATTCTGAATCAACACATCAAATCCTTCATAATCATTTGAAATGTCAGCGGCTTTTTTCTTCAGCACAGAATGACCGAATGCGTAAACAGGTAAAATCATAAAGTCTAAATATGGTGTAAATATCGTTGTAAAATTAATACTGCACTCACTTTATCCACTAGAGCCTTGTCTTTTCTTTTTTCTTTTTTGACGCCACTTTGCAGAATGATCTGTCGGGCCTGTACCGAAGAAAACTGTTCATCAGCAAATGCTATGGGAATATGAGCCCATTTTTTGGAGAAGGAGGTACAAAAATCATCGATCTGTTGCTTTAGGTACGTGTAGGTCCCATCTGTATGAACAGGCAGTCCCACCACCAACTTTTCGACAGATTCCTGTTTCAGATATTCCTCAAAAAAAGAAAGCAAATCAGGTGTTGAAACAGTCGTGACGGCACTCACGATGATCTGCAATGGATCAGTTGCTGCAATGCCGCAGCGCTTCATGCCATAATCTATACAGACGATTCGACCCATATAAGAGAAATAACCGCTATTTTGATGACTTTGTTCCCAAACAGACCACAAAAACACCATTTCCGAAAAAAGGAAAGGCCCGTACTGCATAGACAGACGGGCCTTCCAAAACTTATTTCAAAAACTCATTATTCGATTACGACCATCTTTCGGGTTGCGGAGAAGTCGCCTGCTTTCAATGAATAGTACATCACTCCCGGAGTAAGCGATTGTTTGCTGATTTCCAGACTATTGTATCCCTTTACTCCATTGATTGTGTTTGTACGGACTGCTTTGCCGGTGACATCATGCAATGTAAACTGTACTTCCATAGTTGCCGGCAAGTCAAAGCCGATGACTGTTGTTTCCCTGAACGGGTTAGGTACGTTCTGATACAAAGCATATGCATCCTGACCGCCTCTCTGATTGACCTTCCAAGCCACTGGTAAGATTGAAGCATGATCGTCATAGGCCTCGGCTGCAGTTACTGCAGAGTTAATCTGAATTGATTCATCTACCGAACCATGATCTCTGGCAGTAAATACAAGTGTAAACAATGTTGCATCACCACTCAGATTGACAGATTTGGCTTCGTTCCAGCTTATTGTCAGGATTCCATCAGACAAGCGGGCAAAACCAAGGTTATTGTCATTCATGTTAACATTGCCTGGATTTACACCTGTAAGTGTCAAAAGTTCATTATCAAACTCAACAGTAAACTGGAAGCCTGAAAGATTCGCAGCTGACTCAAGTTTGACAGGAATAAGGACTTCCCTACCTGCATCAAAGGAAGCATTGTTTGTGGAAAGGACCAGTTTTTCGGCACTTCTGACCTCTGTTGAATTGCCTGCATCGCTGACGCTGGCGCTTTGGTTTACATCACCTACCTTAATGGCAGTAAAATCGGTTATCATGTCAGCATTGAGCAAATCAATGTTGTACACCTCTGGGAAGGCCTCTGCATGTGCGTTTTGTGGATCCTGGAACACGTAACCTTTGTCGACGAATCTCCAGGATTTGTTGTTGGAAAATTGAGCAGTAGTTCCCAGAATTATTTTGCGTAGTTCTACAAGGTCACTGGCAGCTATACGTCCATCTTTATTGGCATCAGCTGCAATCAGGTTGTAAGGTGTATTTAGTTTTTCCAATGCAAGGATGTGTCTCTGTATCCATACAAGGTCCAGTGTAGATACTCCATTCAACGGGTCGTCATTCTTTTCAGGTCTGACTGTGTAACTACCTCCTTTAGGCATTTCAGCAAAGAGGAATGATCCGTTTATGTCTGTCATGGTGTGCATTTCTGAACCTTTCAGTTCTATAAATACATTTTCAAGCTTTTGATTCGCTTCTGTTGCAACAGCACCGCTGACCACAGCCCTTCCAGCATCACATACCTTGTTATTATCCTGAATATCTACATAAGTATCTACAAAGTCCTGGACCAACGTACCCTCTGGGGTAAGGGCAGCAACCCAGATCCGCACATCCTGTTCTCCAATATCGTCGCAGTCGAAAACTAAATTAGGTGTGCCAACCATCTGACCCTGCCCATTTAAAGTAACGCGAGTGAAAGAAAGCAAGATAGGGTATCTACATGGGTGGCTGCTTCCATTGTCGAAGTCTGTTGCCCAAATATCAATTGACCCTTCTCCTTCATCAACTTTCATCAGCGAGGTGGCAAGTCCCTTTTTTACATAAGGCGTAGGAGCTTTCGTATTGACAATGGTAAATCTTTGCTCTCTTGTAGTGACATTACCACATTTGTCTTCAAACGTAAAAACGATTTTATGTACACCCACAGGATATGTTCCGGAGGCATCGATTGTGTTTCCGTTGATATTGACAACAGAACCGAAAGTTCCATCATTCCCCAAATCAATTTTGTATGCTCCACGCAAAGTTTGAGTACATACGTCAGTACCCGTAGCAACAAGTCTGATATATCCATCTGCACAATTCACATCAGTTGTATTTGCTGATACAGAAGGAGCCAATGGACCAAATACAGGAGCTACATTATCAATCACTTTAATTTCCTGCGTATGGTGCCAGATATTCAGACCAGGCACTTCATATTTCGGATAAGCCTCAATGTAGCCTTCATCGTCAATGTATGTATTTGGGTAAAACTTACACCAGTCGATGACCGTCCATCTTCTCAAAATTTTAAAACACGCCGGACTGGAAGGATTGTTGAATGAAAACACCTGATCCTCAAACTGTGCTGCTACCAGAGAGCAGTACCCATCAGAAAGAACTGGTCTTCCTAATACATCCGGAGACAAACTAGACTGCGTTGGATTACCGCATCCCTGTACCATCGCATCTTTTGGCCATTCGGCCTCTGAAGGTCCTTCGTAAACCTGTGCAGGATCTGGCACAAACGTAATCGTCTGCACACATGAAGCTGTACGTCCACCTCTGTCTGTTACAGTAAAGGTACGCGTTATGGTTCCTGTTCTGCAACTTGTAATGTTTATATTTTGTGTCGAATTAATTGTCGGATTCTCGCAATTGTCTGTAGCTGTTGCTGTACCAAAATCTTTGGTAAGATTGTTTGGATCGTACACAAAATCACAGCTTACTGTACGATCAGACGGACAGGTAATGGTAGGTCCAATTTTATCCTGAATCACGGCACTGACCATACAATCATTGTAATTCCCTGATTTATCAATTGCCCTAAACGCAACCATCGTGTTGTTTGGATTGATGTCAGCACAACAGAATTGGGCATATTCACTCCACCCACATGGGTCAAAAATCTCGACAACATATCTGTATTGCTGTGACTCATCGACTACTGTCAGATTGTATGAAGGATTTGATCCGTCAACGACATAATCATTGTCTTCTGTGTTTCCAGACAGTGTTGGAGTGAACGTTGTAGTTCCACTTTCCCAGACAAACTTAGTCTCCTGTTTTGCATCCGTGTATCCAGTCATGAACACCAGGTCTGGTGCTATTTTATCGACATAGGATTTTACATCAGTACGCTCAGAGGCATTATCGTAAGACACGGTATAGCCACCCATAGCCTTCGCTGTTTTCAGGGCAATGTGTGGATAAGCGAGGTGCTTTGAAAGGAAGTAAAATCTTTTTGCTGTGCCAGTCCCTCTTTCTCCAATCAGTGTAAAACCAGGAAAAGAAGGAGTTTCGCACGGCAGGCAATTTGTATTTGACATTCTTCTTACCAAAACCTTTGCCAAAGTACATTCATCATAGCTGCCATCATCAAATACAGTGGCAGGCACCCAAGCTGTTCCGTCGGTCGTAAGACCAATAGTGGCAAATTCATCACAAATGGCTACAGGAGGAGTATTGTCTTCTACAACAACATCTATGGAATAAGATGATGAATTGTAACAGGCATCATAGCTGGTATAAACTGCGATATGCTTTCCCACGGGAACGGTTGCCGTTTTGGGTTGGCCGTGCTTGATAAACAGGCCTGGGGCAGATAAATTGCCGTCAGGGTATAGTGTAATGTCAGTTGTAATTGTGTTTGACGGAGAACAATTATCGGTTACAGTTGCAGTGGGGAACGTAACTCTTCCTTCACAAACATGATTGGTTGTGGAAGCTATGACATCCTGAATCGGAGCAATGTTTGGTCCTTTTGTATCTCTGATTTCTATTACCTGGATAAAACTAGCGTTTCTGCTCTCACACGACCATTCGATCACGTTCCATGTACGCATGATTTTTGTTACACAACCAATCTGTGGCAGTCTTGCATCCGTAAAGCTGACCGCAAGATTGCAGTACAGGTTTGGATCAGGGTAAAGATTGATTCCGTATACGGATGGTACACCTGTTCCGTAAACAATCGAGATGGCGCTTGGGTTTGGTGGCGTGGGAGCTGGTGTAGGCGAAGGGTTGCCATTGGCAAGCTCTGGCCAGTCTCCGTCGCATTCAAGTTGCTTATTGTCAATCACCATCAGGGATTGAGGAAAGAGAATATTTGACATATTTTCTATCCGGAGCACATCGAATGTCGCCGTACAAATAGGTGATTTATTTCCTCTGGCGTCAGTTGCCTGATATTTTCTGACTATGCGCTTGAGCACATTTGAAGGCAAATTTGAAGGATTTGTACAATTGTTGTTGATAATGATATCTTCTCCAATGGTATCGAGCTTCGCACCTGGGCAATTGTCACCGAAACTAGGCACATAAGTGTGCATTTCGGTACAGAATTTTTGCAGAGGTTCCAACTGACACGATACCCATGGGGGCATGTCATCTTTGATGGTAATGGTAGTCCAGCAGGAATTGCCTCCGTTTGAAACTTTTCCATAGAGTGTCTGTCCGACATGAGAGCAGTTGACAACAGGGGAACCAGGAATTGCCTGTCCTGTCGGCGTCTTCATAACCGTGACAAGTTTAGGACCCGGACAATTGCCCGGATTGCCATCAGCAAGCAGCATTTCTGCTGTGATGGTTGCCTGGCCGTTTTCATCGAGTGAGACATTAATAGCTTGTTTGCAGGCACATGACTGAGCCCGAGCCATTTGTCCCACCACAACGGCCAGAAGCAGCACCAGAATGGTTCTGGTGGCTGATCGAGTGAGGGTAAACATTGTTTTACACATGAGATCCAATTTTGAGTTTTAAAATAATACTTGTTTGTTTTTGCTACTCTTCCAAAAATGAAATCGTAAAATCACTGGTTAGATGCTTACCGGGCCCGCTGCAGATCCGAATGCAGGCAGACACAATTGACATTTCGAATCAGGAAAAATCTGTAAGGAAATTTACTCCGATTTTCTTGTCAGCATCTTCTCAGGGAGATGGTCTAAATCCAGGCCGCACATCAATGACCGGCTGTGGCAATTCAGACATCACGGTACAAATGTAGATTTTTTGTAATATGTATTCTAATGATTTGTAGTATTTTTTTTATAATTTTATTTTTTAATATGTAATTCTTTAATAGGCAGTTTGTTTCGCAATTTTATTTATACAAATCTAATTTAGAATATTTTACAAATTAAATTAATTTATAATATGTTGGGTATTTGCCATAAGTTGCAAACCCAACCGGTTTTGCGCTATCTACTACCTGATTACCGGTTGGACGGAATAAGTGATGGTCTTGCGATGGCAATACTAGCCTCCTGAATAAAAGGATCGCCGGCAAGTTGCATATAGGGAAGAAATTGGTCGCCAAACAACCATTTGCCAAAATACATCTTGATTTGCGGATACATCAGCTGAACCTGATCTGTTGCGGGTTGACACAATGTATTGTCTGATACAGAAAGAAACTCACTGAATGCCGTAGACACTTGATCATCCATTTTCCAGCGGGCGAGTGCTTCAGCTGTGGCGGGCACCTGGCCCCGTTTTTGACGAAGATAGCGAAATGTGAATTCGGGTAGCATGTCCAGCATCATCACGATGTCTTCATTGCGAACTACGCCCGCCATCGGGACAAATATATCAGGGGTGATTCCTCCCCCTCCTTTGACTTTTCGTTTCAACTGAAGTGTGGCATAAGGAGTCTGACTGGCGCCTGTGGTATCTGACTCAAACATTTCACCATTTTCTACTCTCTGCGAGTAATCCTGTTCCCAGCTTTCACGATCAGAATAATCGCGCTGAATTGATCTTCCTGATGGCGTATAATATCTTGCTACTGTGAGTCTCACTGCACCTCCGTTTGTCAGTGGATACTGCTCTTGCACGAGTCCTTTTCCATAGGACCGCCGGCCCACAATCAGCCCTCTGTCCCAGTCCTGGATAGCTCCTGCTATGATTTCACTGGCAGAAGCCGATTGTTCATTGATGAGAACAACTATTTTGTCGATTTCAAAAAATTGTTTACCGTTGGTTTTGTATTCGTTTCGCTTGTTGTTTCTCCCTTCTGTATACAGCAGTAATTTTTCCTTTTCCGTAAATAACTGGCACAGGATATTTGTTGCTTCAGGCAAATAGCCTCCTGGGTTATCCCTCAAATCCAGAACCATATGCCGCGCCTTACCCTCCCCAAAGGAAGATTCTACCACATCCATAAACTCCCTGTAGGTTGAATTACTGAATTGATCAATTTTTATGTAGGCAATGTCTGTGCCGGAAATCTTGCAGGAATGAACACTTTTTACAGGTATATCATCCACTATGACAGAAATAGTTTGCTTTTGTTTCTTTCGGTAAATCTGAAGTTGCACCTTTGTACCCGGTTGCTTTCGCAATAACTTTCGGACTTCTTCATGGGGCATCTTTACGCCGGCCGCCGGTGTTCCGTCAATCGCAAGTATCTGATCAAATGTCTGTAATCCTGCAATCTTAGCTGGACTTTCAGGCAATACAGAGGCAATAACCACTGTGTCGTCAATCATAAAATTTTCCACACCCAATCCGGCATAACTACCCTCCATCTGTTCACTCACCTGATCTACCTCGTCGGGCGTCAGATAAACTGAATGGGGATCCAGGTGTGCAAAAACGGCTTCTACGGCATCTGAGATCAGCAAGTCTCTGTCTATCTGGTCAACATATTTATGCTCGATAAAACGAATAAGCTCTTCTATTCTGCCCGCTGGTACCTGATCGGCGTCTTCCCTGTCGCCAGCATAGATCAGAGAATTTTCAGGCAATTCGTTGAGCCGGAATCCGACCAGGATACCGACTGCTACCGCCAGGCCGAGCAGCAGCGGTTGCAGGTAATTGTATGTCTTGTGTTGTTTATCCACTTCGGGCATTAATGTCTCTTACACTCCTGTGTATCCAATTTCGCGCCAAAAAAACTCAAAGCAGCTGAAAGATGCACAACATGGGAAGAATCCTGTTTAAAAATACTGAGATGTTTCTCCTAAACCAAATGAGACTTCTACATTAAAACTGAATAGTGGTCGTCAATCGGCCATTTTTTACCCTTTCCTGACCTCTTTGGAAAATGACTCTTTCAGTCCAACAGTCTGATTGAATACCTTGCATTCCGTTGTGCTTTGAGGGTCTGTACAAAAATATCCCTGGCGCAAAAACTGATATTGAGTACCAGGAGAAGAATGCTGCAAGGAAGGTTCCATCATCACTCCTGTAACCACTTTCAGCGAATCGGGATTGTAAAATGTTAGAAAATCTGTCTCTTCATCTGCAGCAGGGTCCGGGCAGGTAAACAACCTGTCATATAAGCGAATTTCACAGCTTTGAGCATGTTCGCGACTCACCCAGTGGAGTGTGCCTTTGGGTTTGATACCTGAAACGTCCTCTCCAGAACGGCTATTATTATAGTATGTCGCATAAATTGTCTCCACCGAGCCATCTGCCGCATAATCTACACCTGTACAGTGGACGATATACGCGTGTTTAAGCCGGACATCCGCATCTAATGTCATACGAAAAAATTTAGGCGGTGCGACTTCCATGAAATCCTCTCTTTCAATCCATAATTCTCGGCCAAACGGTATTTGTCGTGTGCCTGCCTCAGGATCTTCGGGGTTGTTTTCTGCCTGCAACCATTCAGTCTGGCCTTCCGGATAGTTGGTAATGACCAGTCTCACGGGTTCCAGGACCACCATTGCACGGAGCGCAATTACATTAAGTTCTTCGCGTACGCATGCTTCCAGCAAATTGATTTCTATGGTATTTTCCCGCTTTGCCACTCCTGCTTTATCACAAAAATTACGGATTGCAGCCGCCGGGTAGCCCCTTCTGCGCATGCCGCTAATCGTAGGCATTCTGGGATCATCCCATCCCGATACAAAACCATCATTGACCAGTTTGAGCAGTTTTCGTTTGGAGGTGATCATATATTCAACGTTCATTCGCGCAAACTCAATCTGACGGCTGGGGAAAATACCCAGCTTTTCTATAAACCAGTCATAAAGTGGCCTGTGGTGAATGAATTCCAGCGAACAAAGTGAATGAGTAATGCCTTCTATGGAATCTGACTGACCGTGTGCAAAATCATACATCGGATAGATGCACCACTGATCCCCTGTGCGGTGGTGGTGTTCCTTTTTGATCCTGTAAATAATGGGATCTCTGAGCAGCATATTGGGCGAAGACATGTCTACGTTAGCTCTCACTACACGCGTACCATCGGGAAATTCTCCCTGTTTCATCCTTTCAAACAAATCAAGATTTTCCTCAGGAGTTCGTGATTTAAAAGGACTATGGACACCTGGCTCAGAGGGCGTCCCTTTCATGGAAGCAATCTCCTCGGGACTGCTGTCATCCACGTACGCCAGCCCCGTTTGGATCAGTCGGCAGGCATAATCATAGAGCGTATCAAAGTAGTCGGAGGCATACAGAGGGCTGCCATTCCAATCAAACCCAAGCCAGCGTATATCGCGTTGAATGCTTTCGACATATTCAGTATCTTCGGTGGTAGGATTTGTGTCATCGAAACGCAAATTTGTAGATCCCCCGTACTTTTTGGCTGTTTCAAAATTTATGCAGATCGCTTTGGCATGTCCGATGTGCAGGTATCCATTGGGTTCGGGCGGAAAGCGGGTTAGGATTCTGCCGCTATGCTTGCCTGCTTTTAAATCCTCTTCAATGATCGATTCGATAAAGTTGAGCGATTCTCTTTTTTCTTCTGTCATGGTCATTTGTTTTTCCTGAAAATCTTCCTTCCAATATTACATTCGTTCCGGCATGTCTATTCCCAAAAGTGCAAAAGCCGACTGAAGCACGAGGCCTGACTGTTGTGAAAGTGCAAGCCTGAAATTCCGGGCTGCTTCACTTTCTGCCTGAAGAATCCGCACATCGTGATAAAAACGGTGAAAATCCTTTGCCAGCGCATATGCAAAGTTAGCCACACCGGACGGATCGTATTTTTGACCAGCCTCTCTGACAACAAGGGGGAAAGCCAGCAAATGTTGCATTAAAGCTTTTTCCTGCTCGACCAAACCGCTGTACTCATGAAACTTGTCTGGGGCTGTTTCTGACCCTGCCTTGCGCAATAAGGACCGAATCCGCACGTAAGCATTCTGGATATATGGACCCGTCTGTCCCTGCATGTCGACAGATTCTCTGGGATCAAAGATCATTTTCTTTTGTGGTGAAACTTTGATCATGAAAAATTTCAAAGCACCCAAGCCTATCTGTCTGAGGATGAGTTCCTGTTCAGGCTGGGGCAGCGCGGTGATTTCGCCGCGTTCTGCGGCGAGAGTTCGTGCTTCGCTGATGACTTCCTCAACCAGATCATCCGCATCAACGACCGTACCTTCACGTGATTTCATCCGCCCTGTGGGCAATTCAACCATACCATATGACAAGTGATGCAAGCCATCAGCATAAGGCTCACCCAGTCGTTTCAGAATTTCAAAGAGGACTTTGAAGTGATAGTCCTGCTCGTCAGCCACTGTGTAGACCATTTTGTCAATACCAAAGTCGGCATATCGCTGTTGCGCTGTGCCTATATCCTGCGTAACATAGACTGAGGTCCCATCGCTTCGAAGCACAATCTTTCGGTCCATTCCGGCGTCTTCTAGATTCACCCATACACTGCCATCCTCTTCTTTGTAAAACACACCTTTTTGCAAACCATCTTCTACGGCTGATTTCCCTAGCAGATATGTATCTGACTCGTAATATTCGCAATCAAATTGAACGCCGAGTTTCTTATACGTTTCACGGAAGCCATCATACACCCAGCCATTCATAATCTGCCACAAAGACAGTGTCTCGGCATCTCTGGCCTCCCAGTCAAGAAGCATCTTCCGGGCTTCAGAACCAAGAGCACTGTTTTCATTGAAATACTTGTTTT
>JAJTEZ010000208.1 GCA_021298335.1 Saprospiraceae bacterium
TTTACTGGCGGCCTGTCATGCAATCGGCGCACAAAAAGCAGTGAGATCAAAACAGAAGTAAAAGATAAACCCAGCGAAAATGTGATCCCTAGCCAACCAATAAAAAAACCCGCCAAAAGAGGCCCTACTACTGCTGCCAACAACCAGATCATACTACTGACAGATGCAGCCTCCACAAGTTCCTCTTGATTCACCACCTGTCCAAGTAAGGCAGATGTACATGGGCTGAGAAATGCCCTCACGACACCCGTTCCTCCTACAAGTGCAAAAATAACAAGTGTCATCCAAGCTTCATACTCATCAGTCGATGTGATTCCCAATAGAGTAACCAAAATAATCAGGTACACCGAAATATTCACCGTCATGATATTTCGAATGTGACCCGTATCCGCCCTCACTCCCGCTGGCAAAGCGAGTAAGACCGCCGGTATTACCTCACTCAAACCCAGTAAACCCAGTAAAAATGCACTACCGGTTTTCTCATATAAATACCAGCCCAGCAACACTGGAACCATCTTCATTCCAATGGTAAAAAATAACCTGGAAAGAAGTAAATCATACACTTCCCTCCACTTGCCAGCCTGTGTTTGTAACACGTTTAGTAAGTAAACGTCTTCAGAAATTGATAACTCATCTTGATGCTATCCATTGGGTCTCGCTTACACATGTCCTGCTCAACAAAGAAAAACTCCATGCCTCCTTTTTCAGCAGCCTGAAATATTTTCTTCCAGTTGATGACACCCGATCCGACTTCTGCAAATGATTTTTCCGGTCCCTTTTCCATATCCTTAATGTGAAATAATGGAAAGCGCCCAGGATATTTCTTCATCAATCCGATAGAATCAACACCAGCTTTTTTTGTCCAGTAATGATCGATTTCAAATTTCACCAGCTTTGAATCTGTTTCATTTAATAGAATGTCGTAAGGCACGATACCATCTATGGCCTGAAATTCAAAATCATGGTTGTGATGACAGAATTGTAACCCATATTTTCGAGCCACTTCACCACATCGATTCATCAACTCAGCATGTTTTTTATAATCATCAACTGTCTTTCTTTCCCCTTCAAAAAAATACGCACAAACAATATACTTCATACCCATATAAGCCGCATCTTCACATACCTGCTCCCACTTGTGTTGCATGGAGTACGCCCCTTCCGGCAACCCATTTCCTGTCATTGTATGGCCTGAAGGCATCGTGAGATTTGTGTCGCGTAAAATTGCCTTGAAATTTTCTTTAGTCTGACCATAAAATTTCCCGTTTTGATACCCTGCACATTCCACATACTGATACCCCAGCGCTGATACCGCCCGTAAAGTGGCTACAGGTTGTTCTGCCATTGCATCTCGTATTGTGTATAGCTGTAAACCTATGCCAGACAGCATCCTGGGCTTCTCTGTATCCAAAAATTGCATCAGACTATTGCCTGCCTCTAATTTTGACAGTCCGGCCAAAGCAGAGACGGTCAAAGCATGTTTGAAAAATAACCTCCTTTCCATGAGCATATAAATTATGGTATTGATAAAACAGGAAATTCCAGCCGATAACTCAAAACAGGAATCAATCCCAATTGCTTTTGTAAATATACTGCTTTGAAGATTGGATCAGCATAAAAAAAACCATCATTTTGCCGATTCAGCAGATTTTGAATATCCAAAGACCACCTATGCACTACTCCCTTTTTAGTCCCTGACCTCTTATACACAAATCGAAAATCAACACGCATATAATCATTTAACGGAAATATATAAGCCGACTCTGGTCGATATACTCCTACAACATCTGAATTGTTAACATCAGCCAGCTGTTGTCTCAAGTAACCACCCCGATAATGAATCGCAGTTCCCATCATAAAAATTCGATTCGTTTCCTTATGCTTTCGCTCCAATTGATAAAGTACGACAAGATTGGCAATTCTTCCCACAGAATACCTGGAGGAAAGCCATTCATCCCCCCCATCACCCCTTCTGAAGGAAGCATGTGACTGGTCATCGATCTTATACACAGGCATCTTTGAGAAAACGTGTGTGAATAGGTTTGAACCGGCCAGGTATCCTTCTCCACTGTATGTATATTGAATTTGAAAATGATTCCCTCTGATGCCTCCCAATCCCGTCATAGATACCGAAAGGGGATCTGCAAAATTAGGTGTGGTGGCCATTCTGTACCTAAGCTGTATCTTGGAAGGTGAAGTCAGTCGAGTTTCAAATTGTAAATAGGGTTCAACCCCAATTCGTAAATCCACGTGTTTATCAGCCCGAATTGCCAGGCCACCTGTCCAACGAATCGGAACAGTAAACAATAGCTGGTCACCCGACACCTGCGAATACGGATAAAAAGTTTGATTGATCAGGCTGTCAGGTGTTACAAGTTGGGATTGCCACTGCCTGTCAGTAATTGAGAAGCGCATGCCCACCTGCATTCTAAAACCTTGCAGATTTGAATAGTCATACCTGCTGTGCAGTGAAAGCATTTTTTCTCCGGACAAATGATACGAGGTGCGTTGAAATCCCGTTTTAACCATCCAAAGGCTGTCCGATTCCTCATGCCTGGTAGTGTTTCGCGAAGACCAGACAAGTGTATTGGTGAAAATTCCTCTGCGCCCTGTGTGAAAAAGATGATCTATTCCAAAGACTGACAATGTATTTCGGAATGTGATGGATTGCATATCTTTAAAAGATTGCAATTCTTCATTGGAAGAATTTACTGGGTCATGAATATTGTAACTTGAACCGGACAATCCGAACACTCGCAGTTTGGATTTACGGTTTCGAAGCAAGTCAGCATAAAATGCAACATCTTCATAGCCAATACGCTCGTTTCCAAATCCAACTCCCAGTTTTTCCAAAAGTCCCACAAAACTATACCTATAGGATGCATATAGTTTTCTCTTCCCGATAGTAGCGCCCATACCAGCCTCCACTCCGATAAGATTTAAGTCTATGAAAGGCTGCAATGAATCAGCCATAGATAAAGAAGATGTACCACTTCCTACATCTGCATATGATATTGAAGCAGGGTTTCTTTCAAAGTGGTAGTTTCCTAACACGGAGCCACTAAAGGCATTTACTCCGCCGGCATGCGATGTTGCCAAATCATTGGCAGTACCTGCATTTGGCAAGTGGTTCGGATTGACAATGTCGGCCCCAAACAACTGCCAGCGATGCATTTCAGGTGGCATGCCGCGAAAGACAATACCGTTGGCACCATCGTTGTCTGTAGTAAATCCTGGAGAACGAAGTAAGATACGCGACGGATCCTGAAAGGAACCCGGAAGGACTTTATATTCATTGTGTTTGTAAGAAAGTGGATCATCCACCACCCGTGAACCTTTGACAACCAACTCCTCAGACTGCAGTGTTAAGCCTGCAGGAGATACACAAAGCTGAATTTCACCACCATTCCATTTTGAAATCAGGAAAACACTATCAAGCGCAGAATAATAAGGAGATTTTACAACGATCCGAAACGTATCAACACCTGAGCCATAAAATCGAAAATACCCTAGATCATCAGTCGCGGTTTTCAGTATCTGACCGTTTGAAAAGGACAACTCCACTGGAATAAACGTGACCACAGCCGGTTCGTTGCAAACACTAACTGTACCGCTAATTTGCGAATATGCAGTCATCCCAGATAAAAGCACGACTCCTCCAAAAATCGCTGCCCTAAAAAGTCGTAAGCTCCCAAACACTATATCCCCAGAATCCTTCGAAGAAATGACTTATCCACTTCCGCTCCTGCAAAATCATCAAATGTTTTGTGAGTTACTTCGATGATATGACTTTGGATAAAAGGGGCTCCTTCCCGTGCACCTTGCTCAGGAGACTTGATACAGCATTCCCACTCCATTACTGCCCATCCATCATAACCATATTGTGAGAGTTTACTAAAGATGCCTGTAAAATCTACCTGACCATCACCGGGTGATCTGAATCTGCCTGCCCGATTAATCCAATCCTGGTAACCACCATATACTCCACACTTGCCGGTAGGATTGAACTCTGCATCTTTGACGTGAAATGCCCGAATTCGTTCATGGTAAAAATCGATATATTGCAGATAGTCCAGTTGCTGTAACACAAAGTGGCTTGGATCAAACAAGAGGCATGCTCGCGGATGATGGTTTACCTTATCCAGAAATAATTCATAACTCAGTCCATCATGCAAATCTTCTCCCGGATGCACTTCGTAGCAAACATCCACACCGTTCTCATCAAAATGATTCAAAATTGGCAACCATCTGTCAGCCAGTTCCTGAAATCCCATATCTACAAGGCCTGGTGGGCGTTGAGGCCACGGATTCATAGTGTGCCACAAAAGCGCTCCGGAAAACGTGGCATGAGCCTTAAGTCCTAGGTGGCGGGATGCGATAGCCGCATTTCGCACCTGTTGCTTCGCCCATTCTGTACGTCCGGCAGGATTACCTTTCAGTTCGTCGGGAGCAAAATTATCAAACATCAAATCATAAGCAGGATGCACGGCCACCAATTGTCCCTGCAGGTGTGTACTCAGTTCAGTGATCTCGAGACCATAACTCTCCACCTTACCTTTGAGTTCATCACAATACGTCTTCGAAGTGGCAGCGAGGTCAAGATCGATCAGCCTTTTATCCCATGTGGGTATCTGGACCCCTTTATAGCCCAGGGAGGAAACCCAGGCACAAATAGCATCCAGGCTATTAAACGGCGGCTCGTCTCCCATAAACTGAGCTAGAAATATACCGGGGCCTTTGATTGTTTTCATATTGTACACGATCTTTTTATCATTTAAAAATGCGAAAAATTATTTCTCTGTGACAAACGGCACCCACTTTTGGTCACTCTGCCCGGAGGCAATG
>JAJTEZ010000047.1 GCA_021298335.1 Saprospiraceae bacterium
ACTGCTTCATGGGGCACATCCTGTACCAGTATTTCCTGCCGGAACTCCGTTTGTTCAGGCTCTGCCGGCGCATCTGTTTTGGCTACCGTGCCTGAAGGAATCTCGCCAAACCATTTTTCCACCAGTGAAAAACCTGTTTGCGGATCGATGTTTCCTGCAAGAACCACCACTGCATTGGAAGGTCTGTAGTGTCCATAAAAAAAATCTTCCACCTGCTGGAGTGTGGCTGTGGAAATATGCGACAATTCCTTGCCGATAGTTGGCCAGCGATAGGGGTGCACTTTATAAGACAGTCCACTGAGGTGGTGCCACATATCACCGTAGGGTTCTTCCAGACAAGTCTCTTTAAACTCTTCGATCACCACTTTCTTTTGTGTATCCAGGTTGCGCTTGTTGAATTTCAGCTGTAGCATCCTGTCTGACTCCAGCCAAAGGGCCGTTTCAATGTTGCAGGCTGGCAGGACTTCATAAAAATTTGTCAGATCTGTATTGGTAAAGGCATTGTTTTCCCCACCGGCCAGCTGAATGGGTCCATCAAAGTCAGGAATGTTGACTGAGCCCCCAAACATGAGGTGTTCAAACAAGTGGGCAAAGCCTGTATGGTCGGGATGTTCTACCTTTGAACCTACATGGTATACTACATTTACCGCCACCATTGGAGTGGTTGTGTCCTGGTGTACGATGACGCGTAAGCCATTTGCCAGGGTATGTTTTTCAAAGTGGATCATAAGCCTACTGTTCTCATTCGTTTATACATCCAAATCGCGGGATTCTTCAAGTTCGCGGGCGCGTGATCTTGTGGGGGCGCCCTCAATGACAAGTACAATTTCACCTTTTGCCTCCTGAACCGAGTAAAATTCAGCGCATTCCCTGGCAGGTAAGATGACAAATTCCTCAAATTTTTTACTGATTTCTCTTGCTACGCACACTTTTCTGTCAGGCCCCAGGAACTCGACGATTTCCTGAAGACATTTGAGAAGCCTGTGGGGAGATTCATATAGAATGATGGTTGCATCCATGCAGGATAAATACTTCCAGCGAGTCTGCCTGCCCTTTTTATGTGGTAGGAAACCTTCAAAATAAAATTTGTCAGCAGGAAGGCCCGACGCAACCAGTGCGGGTACAAAGGCCGTGGGTCCAGGCAATGCGCAAACCGGGATGTGCTGCTCCCGGCAGGCCCTTACAAGCAAAAATCCGGGGTCAGAGATTCCCGGTGTTCCTGCGTCTGTGACGAGTGCAATCACCTTACCCTCCTGTAATTTAGAAATGATTCCCTGTACGGCCTTGTGTTCATTGAAAGCGTGAAATGACCACATAGGCTTATCTATCTGGAAATGGTGCAGCAGCTTACCGCTTGTGCGAGTGTCTTCGGCCAGCACCACATCACACTCCTTCAGTATTCTGAGGGCGCGAAGGGTGATGTCTTCGAGGTTGCCAACGGGAGTAGGGACAAGATACAGCATCATGGCTGCAAAAATACGACTATTCTACCGGGCTTCATGCCCAGCAGACGACCCCTCTCAATGATGAATGCGCGTTTGCCGCTCCGCTCCCTTCTTCACAGGAGTATGGTTCGGGCAACGGCTCGTTTACCAAGGTGGGTGCGACGGCAGATGTTCCGTTTACTCAGGGTACCAATGCCTGTATCAGCCTCAAATGGTCCAACGGAGTCTGGTTTTCCTTCGTACCCCGGGAACCTGCCGTCTTGATTCGGGTGCTTGGACTGGGTAACGGAGGGACCCTTCGCAGTCCGAAAATTATCCTTTTTCAGCGCTGCGGACAATACCTGAGTTGTTCCCCGGGCAAAGATGTAGGTATTGACGAGCTGGTCTTTGACGACCTTAACATTGGGCAGACTTATTATATTATGGTGGAATCTTCGATTGGCGGGGAAGGCACTTTTGCGCTTTGTGTAGATACGTTTATTCCGGTACGGGCTCCGGAGAGTGATTGCAACAAGGCGGTAGTCCTGTGTGACAAATCACCGTTTGTCGTCAACGAACTGGAAGGCAATGGTATTCAGAAGCAGGAGTTACCGCAGGACATCTGCATTGGAGGAGAATTTGCCTCAGCCTGGTACAAATGGACGTGCGACAAGCCGGGCAGCCTTACCTTTACACTGACGCCCAACAACAACTTCCCGAATCAGATTACAGACGACATTGATTTTGCCCTGTTTGAGCTACCCGCCGGACTCAATGATTGCGCCAATAAAAAATTGCTCCGGTGTGAAGGTGCCGGTGCCAACACGGATGCCTTTGGAAATGTGCTGCCACTCAGCCAGTGGGCATCATGCAATGGTCCTACAGGACTCAAAGAAGGAGAAAGAGACATTGCTGAACCGGGCGGATGCATTGGAACCAATAACAACTTTGTTTCGCCCATCAATATGGAAGCTGGTAAATCGTATGTGCTGATCATCAATAATTTCAGCAGATCAGGCCTTGGATTTGGCATCACATTCGGAGGTTCAGGTACGTTTCTTGGACCGACAGCCGACTTTGAAGTCAATGCCAGCAAACGATTTGAATGTGACAAAACCATAGAATTCCTGAATAAATCGGCGTCTCAGACCGACCCCATTACAACTTACACCTGGAATTTTGGCGACAGGGCAGTGCCCGGCAGGGCCAATGGCTCAGGCCCTTTTTCAATCTTATATGAATCCTTTGGAAATAAAACGGCGGCTGTCACTCTGGAAACATCCAGAGGATGCCGGGTTACGAAAATTGTCGATTTCTTTGTGGATCCGTGCTGCAAAGATACCTCCACGCTGGATGTCAGTGCGCTGGCGACCGACCTTCGCTGCTTTTCGATTCCTGAAGGAAAAATCATTGCTGCCGGCAAAAATGGATCACCAGAATATATCAAGGGCTGCACTGACAGCATTCAGGTGCTACTCAGCCAACCCCCGCCAATCATTGCAGATGCCGGACCCGACCAGACCATCGAACTTGGTGAAACGACATTTATGAATGGGCAGTTTACCTCCGCCAAAGGCGCAACATTGCTTTGGACGCCCACGGAAGATTTTCCTTTTAACGGTAGGCGGGACCCGGAAGTGTTTCCCAAAAATACGACAACCTATACCTTTTTGGTGACAGATGATAATGGCTGTACCAAGGAAGATCAGGTGACAATTCGTGTGAATAAAAGCTACCGGCTCGAAGCACCGAACATCTTTTCGCCGGATGGCAGCAGGTACAATGATTTTTTTAATGTCTGGACAAATAAAGCAGTGAAATACCTGGAAATACTGGAAGTGTACGACCGCTGGGGCAACCTCATATACCAGGGAGTAGACCAAAAAGCTCCCTCAGGTGGTACACTCCAGACCGATAGTCAGGCAGCAGGCTGGGATGGAACATTCAACGGCCAGCAGGCGGTACCCGGCGTGTACACCTGGCGGGCCTCTGTGCGGTTTATTGACGATACCATCAAACAGTTTGCCGGCGACATTACCTTGATCAAATAAGTCTTCATGTACCAGTTCAAACAAGCATCCGGGCAGTCATCGCTGTATCAGACCACGCCGATAAAAGCTTGGTTTCTGCTTATTCCAATGTTCTTTTTCGCATCCTGCAGCAACCAGGAAAGCGAAGTGGATGCACTGGTCGCCGAAAATATTCAATCGAATACAGAAAAAGGGAAAAACATCGATATCTACTACTCCGATTCTGCACAGGTAAAGCTGGTCATTCACGCACCGGAAATGATCCGCTATACTGAATATGGCAATACGAAAGATGCTTTTCCCAAGGGCATTTTGCTGGAGTTCCTGAATGAAAACAAGGAAGTGTACAGCTGGCTTAAGGCTGAAAGTGCCATCAGAGAGGAACGGGAGCAAAAGATTACAGCAAGGGGAAATGTTATTTTCTACAATGATAAAGGGGAAAAGCTGGAAACTCCCGAGCTGATCTGGGACGAAAAAGACCGTATTGTATACACCGATAAGCTGGTGCGTATTACACAGGCGGAAAAAGGCGATACGACTTATGGCTTTGGCTTTCGGGCTAATCAGGAATTTACACGCTTTGAAATCAAAAAGAAGGTGCAGGGCAAGGTCAATGTGCAGTCCATTACAAAAGTACTGGAGTAGGTTTTACCGAAAAAGCAGGTCTCATTTTTTTTATCGAGAATTCCTGACGAGTAGATGTATAGATGAATTCATAAATCCATATTTTATTGATATTGTATATTTTACGTTTTATGTTTTTTTTAATATCAAAAACTTTCAGAACTGATATTTACTTTTCGAAAACCTATTGAAAAAACTGTTTTATACTGAACAAAATGTAAGTACCTTTGTATTTAGATTAAGTATAATTAAACAAGAGATGAAAGACAACAGATTGATTTATCTGGACAACAATGCGACAACACCTACAGATCCGAGAGTTGTGGAGGCTATGTTGCCGTATTTTTATGAGATACCTGGGAATGCAGCCAGTAGAAACCACCCGTATGGATGGAAGGCGGAAGAAGCTGTGGAATATGCGCGTGAGCAAGTAGCAGACCTGATTCAGGTAGATGCAAAAGAAATCATATTTACATCAGGTGCTACCGAGTCGGATAATCTTGCCATTAAGGGAGTGTTTGAGATGTATGCTTCCAAAGGCAACCACATCATTACGGTGAAGACAGAGCATAAGGCTGTATTGGATGCCTGCAAAAAAGTAGAAAAACTGGGTGGAGAAGTGACTTACCTGGATGTAAAAAATGACGGCCTTATAGACCTTGAGGTTTTGGAAGCAGCCATCACCGACAAAACCATCCTGGTCTCGGTGATGTGGGCCAACAATGAAACAGGAGTCATCCAGCCAATGCAGGAAATCGGCGACATCTGCCGAAAGCATGGTGTATTATTTATGAGCGATGCCACGCAGGCGGTGGGAAAAATTCCTCTTGATCCGAAAGCTGTGGGAGTACACCTTATGGCATTTACGTCGCACAAGATGTATGGTCCGAAAGGTGTTGGCGCATTGTTTGTGAACCGCAAGAATCCGCGCGTGAAAGTCACTGCCCAGATGGATGGAGGTGGCCATGAGAGAGGTATGCGGTCAGGTACTTTAAACGTGCCTGGCATTGTAGGCTTCGGAAAAGCGGCCGCCCTGGCAAAAGCGGAAATGGCTCAGGACACAGAGCGCTTATCGGCCCTTAGGGATAAGCTGGAAAAGGCATTTACAGAAAATGTGGAAGAAGTGTACATCAATGGCAATATTGACCACCGCATGCCACATGTGACCAACATCTCATTCAAGCATGTAGAAGGTGAGGGTTTGATGATGACATTCAATCAAAACATAGCGGTTTCTTCAGGTTCTGCGTGTACTTCGGCCTCTCTTGAGCCTTCGTATGTGCTGGTAGCGTTGGGACTGGGTGACGATCTTGCACATTCATCGATTCGATTTAGTCTGGGACGATTTACAACTGAAGAGGATGTCGATTATGCCATTGAATCTGTCACGAAAGGTGTCAACCATATGCGAGAACTCAGTCCAATCTGGGAAATGTATAAGGAAGGCATTGATTTAAACAGTGTGGAGTGGGCAGAACATTAATTTTTTAACACAATATCTATTCAAGAAACATAAAAAAGAACTTATATGGCATATTCAGAAAAATTGCTGGATCATTTTCAGAACCCTAAAAATGTGGGTACACTTGATAAAAGCAAGAAAAATGTAGGGACAGGTCTTGTAGGAGCTCCGGAATGTGGAGACGTCATGAGACTGCAGATTGAGGTGGATGAAACAACGCAAACCATTACGGATGCAAAGTTTAAAACATTTGGCTGTGGTTCAGCGATCGCATCTTCATCCTTAGCCACAGAATGGTTGAAAGGAAAATCTATCGATGAAGCACTTTCCATAGACAACATGGCAATTGTAGAGGAATTAGCTCTGCCGCCAGTAAAAATTCATTGTTCAGTGCTTGCAGAGGATGCGATCAAATCTGCGATTGCAGACTATAAAAAGAAGAATAACTAATTCCTGGATCTTTTTATTTACGCTTAATCCCTGACTTATGTTATTTGTAGCTGACAGCGCTAAAGAGCGCATTGAAGACATTGTTCGAAGCAAGGAGCTGACAGATGATTACTTTGTGCGTGTGAGTGTCACAAGCGGAGGCTGTTCAGGTCTGAGTTATAATATGGACTTTGATAATGAACAGCGCCCCAATGATCAGATTTTTGACGACAATGGAGTTAAAATAGTCACAGATTTAAAAAGCTTTTTATACCTGTGTAATACAACTCTTGAGTTTTCCGGTGGCCTTAATGGCAAAGGCTTTTACTTCAACAACCCGAATGCAGCAAGAACCTGCGGTTGCGGCGAGAGTTTTGCTGTCTGAAATATTGTTTATCTAAAATAAATAAAAAAGGGGCTTAAGGCCCCTTTTTTATTTATATCCTTTTAAAACTTATTGTCTGCTAATAATGAGTTTCTGTGTATACCGACTATTTGCAGTGGTAAACGTCAGGAAGTAGATTCCCGCGGGAGTATCCTGAACATCCATCTGCATTGTTGCTAAACCCTCGTCGGAGGTAATTGATTCAGAAAGATGCACATTACCAGCCAGATCAATCATAGTCACCTGACCTGAAGTAACGCCCTCAGTCATTGGCAACAACAGGGTCACCTCATCCTGGGCAGGATTTGGGAAGACCAGAAATTCGTCCTTTACAGGCTGAGCTTCCAGGTCATTTCGCCATTCCAGCTCACTGCCATCATCCTGCACGTTAGCAAATGCTGTACCACTTATTTGTGCAGTAAAATTATAACACAAGGTAGTATTGAAGGCGCCACTTACACCCACGATTTTAACATAATATGTTGTGGCCGACAAGGTGTTATTGTAAATAATTTTTTCATCCAATACACCAGCATTTACACCTGAACCAACCAAAGAATTGCTCCTGTACAACTCCATATTGTAATTTGCCGGCAATGCAGACATTAGGACTCTTACATTTCTTGCCGTGGAGGTGTTTACAAATTTATACCAATCCTGGTCTGTGGCTGATGTCAGTTTCGCTGTAAATGAAGTGCCATTGGCAGGAATGGTCAACGAAGCGGCTTTAGAGTTGGATTCGTAGCTATCAGAACAGGAAACCGTCGTACCCCCTGTCGAAAACGTGGTAACCGGAGAGTACACACTTGACAGACCTGTACAATTCGTTCGCACACGAGTATCATATTGCGTGCTGGCAGACAACCCTCCAAAATTATAGGTAGTTGTTGTCAGGTTCGTAGACGCTGACCATGCAACTGTAGTATTTATGGGTCTGAATTCAAACACATAGGAACCAGCATTTGCAACTGCAGGCCAACTTGCCGTTGCATCTGTAGAAGTAATATTTGAAATAGTAATTGAAGAAGGAGGATCACAAACTACCGGGGCCAATGTACTGAACTGCCCTGTCGAATAAGTTGAAAATGTACCATCCGTGCATGCTGACAATACTCTCATATTATAGGTAATGCCTTCAGCAAGACCGCTGAGTGAAACAGTATTTGAGGTTACTGTTTGTGATACCCATATCGTGGAATTGGCAGGTGCATATTCAAATGTATAATTACTCACTCCTATAACGGGATTCCAAGTGCAAGAGATAGTCGTCGTAGTGGCATTCGAAGATGTCAGACCCGTTGGTGCGGCACAGAATGAAGCAGCGGTGGTAAACGCCAGGTTAGCACTATATACTGATTGTCCAGTACAATTGGAACTTACCCGAACGTAATATAAGGCTGAAGGAGAGAGTCCCGATAAAGTAAAACTGGTAACACCCTGCACAGCGGTGCCGGCTGTTGACCAAACTGTTGAACCAGAAGGTTGCAATTCTATCGAATAATCCACAGCTCCCAGATATCCTGTCCATGAAAGTTCCGCAGTCGAAGAAGTCAGATTAGCTACTGCGAGGCCTGTAGGTGCAAGACATACTTGAGCGGCAGAAGTGGTAAAATTGTGTGACGGTGTAAAACTGGAAACGGCTGTTCCGCAGTTTGTCTGTACCTGTACCTCGTAAGTTGTGGAGGAGTTAAGGGAGCCAAGTGCCTGAGATGTTCCGGCAATTGCATTAATCGCAGTCCAGTTTGTTGCATTCAATGCTCTATACTGTAGATTATAGGAAGAGGCACCTGCTGCTGCTGTCCAGCTTATTGATGCACTGTTGGTCGTCACATTAGCCGAAGCAAGCCCTGAGGGTAGCGGGCAGGTACTGACCGGAGGCAGACAGCCCGGTGAGGTAGCCAGGGAAGCTCTCAAACCTCCTGAGGCAAACAATGCCTTCATTCTCGTCTTTTGGCCTATTGTAAACATGTTCATACAGCCATCATCTGTAAAATCCATGTAATTGTTTACCATTTCGATAGGCGTTCCCTTGCATGTAGAACGATGGCCATACGCAGGGCATCCTGTGTTAGCAGTGTTGGCAAGCGGGGTATCAGCTACATTGTCTGTGCCGCATGTTGCATCTCCCCAGATGTGTCGAAGATTCAGCCAGTGGGCAACTTCATGGGTTCCGGTGCGGCCCTTGTCAAATGGTGCTACTGCAGTTCCTGTCGTTCCAACACACTGAAAATCTAATACGACTCCATCTGTAGCCGCAGTACCTCCTGGTAATTGTGCGTAACCGTTGGTACCTGTAGCCAGATTGCAAACCCAGATATTCAGGTACTTCGTTCTATCCCATGCGTCCAGCCCTCCCTGTGCTGTGTATTTCACTGCATTACTAGTCGCCGTAAACGATGTCACTGTCGTTTGTCTTCTGTTGATTCCCGTTGTAGCCTGACCTGTTGGTGACTGTTGAGCTAAACAGAATTCAAATTCGGAATCAGCAGCCAAAGAAAGGAAGGCGGCAGGTATGTTGATTTTATCAGGGTTCAGATATCTGAAATCCTGATTCAATACTGTAAGCTGCGACAACAACTGAGCGTCACTTACATTTTCGGCAGCCGAATTATATACAACATGAAAGACCACAGGAATCGTGGTTACGACTCTGGAGCCACTTCCATTCGGATGTTTCCTGATAAATTCTTCTGTATGTCGTTCTGCTGCTTCTACGTTCTTCTGGTATTCAGGGTTCGACCTGAATTCCTGCTCCATCACCTCTGCAGTGGCGCAATTCCTTTGAGAATTACCCTGATAAAAAAAAGAAAATAAAATAAATATGCAAAGTATAAATTGACGCATGCTTGGTATAGTTTGTATGAAATGTGTTTTTTGTTATCTAACTGCACAAAGTTAGTAAGAAAAGCGCACCGTAGTTATCAAACTGCACGAAATGAAGGATAGACAAATGATAGACAAAATGAAAAGGCACTATTTTGGATTTTATGCAATATATATGAGCAAGTGATACAATTGGTTTAAGTATCTGCTATTTTCATATAGATGGATAAATCACATATGACAGTTTGGTAAAAAAAATGTACGTTGGTAAAAACATGTTTTAAAAGTCTGTTTAACCCCCGTACATTTGGTGTGTAATCGAATTTAACACTATAAAAAGTGTAGCCGCGGAGCAGGTAAAGATCTGTGAAGCGGCAATTTTAAAAAACATCAAAGTTAGTTGCCCGGCCAATGAATATTGTGTGTGTGGTTCATTACCGGGCAATTTTTCTTTTCTACATATATACTATAACCGGCATTAGAAGTAATGCCTGACAAATTGCACTATTGCAACCTGATTAATTTTTTCTGGACCACCTGGTCATCGATGCGAATTACGACTGTATATGCCCCCGGAACGATATCATCCAGGGAATATTTCCAAAGGTAATTCCCTTCCATGACAAGGTCTCTGGATTTCAGGACACGAACAAGGCTAAGATTGGCATCAAACAATTCGATGGTTACTTCTGCATCAAACGGAAGTGTGACATCAATGTTGATGTTATCGCGAGTCGGATTCGGATACATGTCTGTGAGGACATTGCCGCTGTGAGATACCTTTACCAATCTGGAATAGCTGTATTGTCCGTCAAAATCTACCTGTTTTACTCTATATATGTAGATACCGGGAGATTCGACATCCTCATCAGTCAAGGAATACGTCTTCGGTTGTGAAGAATTTCCACCTGCCTGAACATTTCTGCCGACCTGGATAAATGACTGATCTCCTTCCAGTTTTCGCTCGACCTCGTAATGTGATACGTTGCTCTCTCTGGCAGTAATCCATGTAACGACATGCGTTCCATTCTCTCTAAAGGCATTGACATCAAGCCATTCTACTGGCAAAACTCCGTAGACAAGGCCCATATCGACACCCAGATTGGCTGTTTCAGGTAGGATAGAGACTGCCCGCGTAGTGTTCAGGCCAAAACTATGGTCCACATCACTGTCGACAGAGTCGATACCCATTCCTGGCAATGTGGCGACAAAACCTGAAGGTGGATAAAACCGAAGGTAATAATCCTGTTTTTCAAGATACTCCAGCTGAAACAATCCATTTTCATCGGTGTGTGTAAACCCGGCAACCTCGCCTGTAGAAACATAGACAGCTTCAACCTTTACCCCTGCAACACGCTGCTCACCAACTTCCTGGACTCCATTCAGGTTGTCATCACGCCAGACAAGATTTCCGGCAACACCCATCGGATAAAATCCTGCACCCAGATCAGTTTTAACCTGCCCGGAAGAGACCATAAATGATGATGTCGTAGACAAGCCATTACTATTTGTGATGTCACTATCGATTTCTTCATTATTACCGATATCAGGGCGTGCGCGTACTAATCCCCTTGGTGGCATCACAACTTCCAGGTAATACTGCCCTGGTGCCTCACAAAACAGAAAATGACCATCGGTACCTCCAGTGCCAGACTTCCGTGCAGTGCGTTGTGTGCGAAGCAGCTGCCACGAATTCTGATTTTTGCGCCACAGTTTTACTTCGATGCCATTGATTCCTGCCTCATTGACATTCCAGACATCATTCCTGTTGGCATCAAGCCAGACCAAATCGCCAATTTGTGCACATTTGTAAAATCCCACATCTACGCTGATTCGACTCCCACCGGAAGGAACTGAGAAAATTGCTGTAGTGTTGGGTCCGTTGAATGCCCCGAGGTCACTGTCTGAGACATCATTTCCAAGATCGGCAAAGGTGGACTGAAACCCTGAAGGCGGTAATACCTGAATGTAGTAATCGCCGTGTGACATATTTTCGAAGAGGTATTTACCCTGCGCATTCGTTGTTTTGCTGGCAACATAAACACCTGTCGACTTGAATAAATTGACCTGTACACCAGCAAGTCCCGGCTCATTGGCGTTTTGTTGGCCATCTCCATTCAGGTCATGCCAGACAGCATCTCCGATGGAAACAAGCTCCTCTACATCCACACTTTCAGAATCCGTCACTGACAAGTTGGCATTACCAAAAGCCGCGAGTGCCGTAGCTGTATTCAGGATATTCGTTTTTCGGTTAATATCGGCCAATGTAACGACATATGTAGATGTAAAAATCACCTCTGCCCCTGCTGCCAGTGATGTCACTGCGGCTGGCGAAATAGCACTAAGGGTACCCAGTCCATTGTGAACATCGGTTATGCGCACGTTGGTCAGGGGAACGTTGCCTGTATTGACAACTTTATAGGAATATTTGATTGTTTCACCCAGTTTGACATTCACTTTTTTATCGGCGAATTTGTCCAGAGTCATAGCGGGTTTGCCCATAAATGCAGTATGCACTGAGGTATTGTTGGAAGTGACCGGATCCGGAGTGGACCCATTGATAGATGCTGTATTGACGATTTGCGTCCCGCTGAATCCGCTGGCGATAGTTCCTCTGATTGTAATTGTACAACCTTCTCCAGGCAGCAGATTACCCACTGACAGACTGCCTGTCCATGGTAAAAATGTCGCTCCGCAATAAGAATACGTCACCGGCCCTGTAATTGCGCCCGGTATCATATCAGCAATGCTCACGTTTGCTGCATTGCTGGGACCTATATTGGTGAACGTGAGTAAATATTCAATCGGACGCCCCGGAAGGACGTTTTCCTGAGGAGATGCAAGTGTTTTGACGATCTGGATGTCTGCAGCAACGGATACCGCGGTACTTACGCTTGCCGTATTATTGAGCATAGCAATATCCTGGGTACTACTGCTTACAGTAAATGTGTTGGCCACAGGACCGGCTGTCAAACTGCTTTTTGATTTTCCTCGAATATACAAAGTACGATTTTCGAGTGGCTGTAATGAGAATACGGTTGTGGTATTCGTCCATGGTTGCCAGGTTTGCTTTTGGTCGTAGGAAACTTCTCTGCTTTCAAACAATGCCGCCTGCATGTTGTCAGTAACCACAATTTGGCTAGCCTGGAATGTATTGCTCAGGTTAGTCACGTTGACTGTGTATTCCAGAACTTCCCCTGCTTTGATGGCTGCCGGAGCGCTTGCAAGAATGCGAAGGTCTGCCTCTACTGACAACTGGCTTTGGATGGTCGCAGTATTGTTTGTCAGTGCATATTCATTGGTGGCGGTGGTGACTGAAGCAGTATTGGTCACCGGATTGAGGTTAGGTAGTGGGCTGCTATTGACAAGTATGCCTTTGATGCGCACGGTAGCCTGCTGATTTTGCTTCAATGTGCCAAGGTTGGCTGTGCCTGTCCACGCACTGCTAAAGCTACCTGTATTCAAAGACCAGCGAGCACCGGATATTATTGCCGGGTTGATGATGTCGGTGAGAACAACGTTTTGTGCATCACTTGGTCCGAGGTTTACCAGTAGTATCTGGTATTCAATCGTGTCGCCAGGTCTAAGTGCAGGCCTGATCTGCTGCAGCGACAAGCTCACATCTGCTTCCTGAGTGATTTGTGTACTGGAAGATATTACATTATTGGCGAGGTTGGAGTCGAATGTTACGAGACTCGCAATCGTCATCAGGACATCGAAATTGGAAGTCAGGGAAGCTGAAGGCACTTTTGCTCGTGCTATGGCGGTAAAGCGCCCTGGAGAAGCAGGCAAATCAGCCAGTGTCAGGACATTATTGGAAGGCCATGGATACCATGTATTACCAAAGTCTACTGAAAACTCGCGCTGTTCAAAGGTGGCCGGGATGGCGGTATTTATTTGAATCTGTTTAGACGTGTCAGGTCCCAGATTGATGGCTTCAAGTTGCCAGTAAATCGTCTGTCCGGCCAGGATGGCAGAGGGCTCTACTGAAGAAAGCATTAGCGCAGAAGAAGGTAAATTCTGTAGGGGCAGTATAGTGCCATCTATTTGCCGAATGGAGCAGGAAATGTCAGAAACAGGCGGGTTGACTATAAATTCGTCTGCGTCATCTTCGCCTATGTTGTCATCACCGGGTGTTGATGTAGGATCGTATTGATCTGAGGCTGCAACTGCGGCACAGTTTGCGTAGGAGACACCCGGACCGGGAGGCAGCACTACGGCATCAAAGCTTAGATACAATGTTGTACCTACAGGTATCGTCAGGTTTGTCCAAATGACAGAACCTGACTTTACTACGGCACCCCGGGAACCCGTAATTCTAATGAGTCCGCCGGTAGAAGTGTATACTCCTCCATTGGAAATATTGGTGATGTTATCGAATCCGTTGGCTACGATGACCTCTACAGAAACACCGGTGGCATCAAACGGACCATTATTTGTCAGTTGGGTAGTAAATGTCAGTATTTCTCCAATATTGGGAGCGGGATTGCTGGCACCTAGAGATATGGCGAGGTCTGCGGAATTGGCCAGTGCGACTGTCTGAACAACGGGGCTGGTGTATTGCATACCGTTGTATACAGTGGTAGCAAAGACATTGGAGGTGACGGAGCCATTTTCAAAATCCTGGAAAAGTACTGTGTACGTTGCTGTTACGCTGACTGATTGTCCTGGCGCGAGTGAGGAAGTGATGACCGGGATATTGCCCAGAATGTCGTCAAACAGGTTAAATGGACCATAGAGGGTAAATTTACCTGCATTGGTCAGTGTGTACTGATAAGTCACGATGTCTCCAGGATCACTGTACGGGCTACCGGAAAGGACCTGAGCAGACAAGGCGAGGGCGGGTGTACAGAAGTCGATGACGACGGTGTCGGTACTTATACAGGGACCAAATGCCGTATTCCAAGACAGAGTATACAGTCCAAAGCTGGAAGCTGTAATCGTTGCGTTCGGGTCTGCAATATCTGAAAATAAGAGGATGGAAGGTCCGCTGATCTGAATCCAGTAACCTGAATTAGGTGCTGGGTTGTTTCCCTCGAGGCTAGTCATCATGAGTTCGCAGACATCTTTATCCGGGCCAGCATTGGCCGGATTGACATCCTGATAGAAATGGAGAAGGATGTAATCTTCATTTTCGCAGGTTCCCTGGGCAATTACCCAGCTCAGGGTATAGGAACCGTAGGCGGAGGCGGTGACAGCTGTGGATGCGCTGGTGTTGCTGGCAAAAGTGATGTTGCCTGGTCCGGAAATCAGTTCCCAGTGACCTGTGCCAACTGTGGGCACATTTCCGGTGATGGTTGTCATCAGGGAAGAGCAGATCTCCTGGTCGGCACCGGCAATAGACGCCGAGACAACGACGGGTTGTCCGTCGGCTGAACCCTGTAGGTCTACCGTCAGCGGACCTGTGCATTCCTGAGACCACGCAGTGAAAGTGCACCAGATAGCTGCTGTGATTGTCACCAAAATTCGCCTTACTGTCATGTGTGTATGCGCCTGGAAATTAAAAAATGAGAAATTACAGATTTCGTTTATTGCGGCAGTAAAAAACTGCCGGGAGGAGCGGCTATTCGTCCTGTGTGCCCCTCCCGGCAGTGTGTCAATGAATTACATTAATGAGTTTCACCTACGATACAAGCCTTCGAGTCGGTCACCTTAATTTTGTAGGTGGCGTTACCAGGGAGGTTTGGATATGTTACAGAAGTTTCAGTACCTGATGTTGTCTTTGTATTCTTATCAGGATTAAAGACTGCTGTATTAATATCTCCGGTGTTCGTAGTGGTTGTGTATCGACCCGTCATATCTACGGTGTACGTCTTAGTACCACCGACGATATTCACCTGGATATTACCATTACCCAACTGGCAGTTGTCAGCTGTCACACAGGTAGTAGCTGTCAGTGCAGGGTTTACAGTCACGGTATACGTAAATGTGTTTCCTGCGCAACTTGTACCTGCAGCGTATGGCGTAATGGTGTAAGTGATGGTTACATTCTCTAATGTCGGGTTAGTATAGACATGTGTTATCGGATCTGCTGATGCCGCCGTTCTGTCGGCTTCAGCCGCTACAGATGACTGGTTTGATGAAGACACTGTATAAGTGTAAAGATCTCCAGTGCCCGCTACCAAAGAGTCAAGCCCAATATTCAAT
>JAJTEZ010000048.1 GCA_021298335.1 Saprospiraceae bacterium
ACCCAACCTGAATCTGACAGCCGCATTTGGGTGATACGGACCGCCTTTGGGATGCCGGATTATGTGGTCGTGTAGACCTCGTGACTTAGAAGCCATGGAAGTCAGGTACTCAAAACGGTTTCCCCTGTTAAGATTGATCATGGAACCAACCGGACCGATTCCATGTGTGGGATAAAGTTCGCCATTCCTGTGTACCGAATGAAGTGTGCGCCATTTTGCTTCACTGTAGCCCTTATCGCCAAATTCTACTCCACCACCATAATAGTTCACTCCGTCATTCATTTTTACTTCTCGAAGATCGTGCTGATAGCCGCCTTCCAAATGAATTAGTTCGCCGAAGACATTCTGACGCACCATATTAAGAACTGCCATTACATCCCGGCGGTAGCAAACATTTTCCATGATCATAAAAGGCGTTGCGGTCTGTTCCTGGGTACGCACCAACTGCCAGCATTCATCCACGCTCATTGCGCCGGCAACTTCGCACGCAACTGCTTTGCCGGCGCGCATGGCGTCGACAGACATAGGTGTATGCCATTCCCACGGCGTGCAGACAAATACGGCATCTACATCTTTTCTGTCCAGCAGATCCCTATATGCGTAGGGACCCTCTGTGAAGGATGCAGGCTGCTTTTTTCCGGCCTTTTCCACCATTTTCAGAGCTTTTGCCATAGTTAATGCGTCTGTATCACAGAGCGCGGTGACCTCCAGATCGCTGCGCCTAAGGGCCAGGCTCAGTGTACCAAGTCCTCGGGCCCCTACGCCAATAAACCCGACTCTGATGACATCTGAAGGTTTTCGATTTGCTCCAAATGACAAGTATGGTGTGGCAGCTGTGATCGCCGCTACGGTAGCCGTATCTTTGATAAATTTTCTACGTTCCATTAATTCGATATTATTATAAAATAAATTAAATTATATACTATTGATTTTTAATATTTTACGAATAATAGTGCATTATTATATATAACGATATACTGCTTACTTTTAATGAATATTAAAAAAAAGCCGTCAAAACACAACAAAAATAGATTTTCAAACCGGAACGAGAAGATTTCCCTGAAAATTTATATCACCTGCGATAAAACTTTTCATTTCAAAAGGATAGACTGGAGTTTAGCAAATTTAGGTAGTTGTAATCCTTTGAATCTGTTACTTTTGCAAAAAAAACAAGAAGCATGTCAGTACCGGAAACCTATTGTCACGAAATCACGTTTGCTACCCCGGAGTATGATGAAGCGGTAAGCCTCAGATATGAAGTGTTGAGAAAACCATTGCATCTCGATTTTCTGCCGGAGGATCTGGCTGCGGAATACGATTCGATTCATGTGGCTTGTTATGCGTCTTCTTCAGCAGAACTTCTGGGAGTTTTGATTTTAAAACCGCTCAATAGCGAAACCGTAAAAATGCGACAGGTGGCTGTAAGTCCGACGATGCAATCCAGGGGAGTCGGTAGTTTTTTAGTTCGGCATAGTGAAGCGCTGGCGAAGAATCGAGGCTTCATTCGGATTGAATTGCATGCCCGACAGGCGGCAGTTCCATTTTACAGGAATCTTGGATATCATGAACAGGGATCCTTGTTTGAAGAGGTTGGAATTCCGCATCTTTACATGTGGAAAGAACTTAACCAGACTGATGATTGACTAGCGTTTTGACTTCCCGAAGAATCATTTGAGGTACCTGATGATGGTTTGGTATAATGCTCTGTCCCATATATCAGGAAGGTTGTATGTTACATCAGTCAATTTCATACAGATCAAAGGCAATACCTGGTTCAAGTATGGTGGTAGTGCTGGTAGGTAACCAACAGGTTGCTATTCGATAAGTGAATATAACTTTGGAAAAAATCACTTCAAATAAAGATTTATTCTGTAGTCAAATTAGCAAAAATTAGTATTTTTACAAACAATTTAATACTGAAATTCCCCAGCATGAGAAATATCAACTTTTTTCTCCTTTTTATTCTGTTGGCTCCTGAGGCAAATGCACAGTTTATCAATAATGGAGCTACAGTGACCATTCAGGCAGGAGCTACTTTGCGCGTGGAAACAGATTTTCAAAACAACGGAACAGGTACAATTACCAATAACGGTACTCTGGAAGTTGAGGGAAACTTTACCAATGCGGCAACGGCTGTGCTTACACCGGCAGTCGGTACTGTGAAGTTTATTGGAACGGCCAATTCCAATTTGGATGCAGGAGGGGATGCTCTCCACCAGATAGAGTTGGCAAAGACAACTACTTCCGGTAAAGTAACGTTATTGTCACCCCTTTCAATGAGTGGAAATCTATCTTTCACCGGAACAGGAAATAACCGCATGTTTCTGGGTAGTCATAATCTTACACTGACCGGCAGTGCAGCGACCGTCTCCGCAGCGACAAATCATTCTACCAACGGCTGGGTTGTAACAGACAAGACGGGAGCTGGGACCGGTAGCATGATTAAAGCAGTCGCCAGCGGCACTTCCACAAAAAACATGGAGGTAGGCGATGACGTCAACTATACACCTGTATCTATGACAGTGAATGCTTCAGCGGCGGGTACTGTGCAGGCAAGGGTGATTACAAATGCGGGGACACTGACTGCTAAATACGCAGATGCGAGTGATTTTATCAACAGAGAATGGGTGATATCTGGCACCAATATTACTTCCAACACACTCACCGGAACGTATGTGGTGGGAGATGTGAGCGGTACTCAGTCTTTGGTAAAGGGGGCAACCTATGTTTCCAGTGACTGGAAATTTGACGGAAGTGCAGGTTCGGGCAATACGATCGGGGCTTCCACAACACAAAGTTCGGTCAGGTTATCAGGGTTAAATTTCTTTGGCAAAGCCAATTTGAAGGCATATCTGGCAGGAGCTTTGCCATCAGGGACCACGATGACTACATCGCTGGCTACAGTAATTCCACTGACGACACCCTATACAGCATCTCCATGGTCAGCTCCTAGTGTGACTGCATCTTCCATCCCTGCCAATACCACCGATTGGATCCTTGTAGAGGTACGGGATGCTGCCACACCGGCCACAGTCATTTCGCAGACAAGTGCTTTCCTCAAAAATGATGGTACTATTGTAAGTTATGATGGTACGGCACTGCGACTCAAGAATGCTACTTCGAATGCACACATCGCCCTCCGACACCGCAACCATCTGGCCATACGCACAGTGAGTGCACTGGATCTTGTGAATCCGCCTGCTCTCAAGGATTTTTCTGCAGGTACAGCTGAAGCATATACAAATACGACCATCACCACCAATGCCAATATGCGCCAGATCGGCAGTGTCTATGCCCTTTGGGGTGGCAATGCCAATGGGAATACTGCCGTGAGGTATTCAGGTCCTGCCAATGACAATAGCGCATTATTACTTGCCTTGGGAAATAATTCCACGAATGTTATAGGCACGACTGCATCACCTGTCTACAATAACGCCGACATGAATCTGAATGGCGTTGTGAGATATTCAGGTCCTGCCAATGATAATAGTGTCATTCTCCTCAACCTAAATAATAATAGTACAAACGTATATACCGCACACCAATAATTCAAACTTGCAATACTCCATCTCATGAAATATTTTTCCTCTCTCATCATAATGCTTACCTCGCTGACGTTGTTTGGACAGCCCTACATTCAAGGCGCTATTTATGTATCCATCAACGATATCACCATCAAGGTGAAGCCCAATCAACAAATTACCCACGGTACGGGTGCTGTATTCAACTTTAACATTGCTGTGTCTGTCAATTCAAATGGGCAGGCAATCGGCAATGCACCGGTCCCTAACTCTGTCACCTGTAACGTAGCAGGTGTCACAGTAAACAGCTTAGGCGTAACTTTGATAGACAATAGATTCACATACACATACACCATCATCGGAAATGCGACCAATGCCATCAACTGGCCTGCCAATGTAGAGCAAGATTTCCTCTTCATTGATTTCCCAGCCAATCCGTTGATGACTGGGCAATTCCCAAGACTGGAAGATCAAACCAATGATGGAGGCGGCCCAAGTCAACAATCATATTTTTACGCTGATATACTTGCTTTTGATTATACGAATTATGCCAGTTTGTTTTATGCTGGTGGTGGTGGCACCCTCGGCAGTGACAGCAATGGTGACCAGTATGTCCAGTCGGGGACCGCACTGCCCATTAAACTTTCAGATTTTTCTGTTTCTAAGGCGGGAGAACGCACTGCAAGGTTGCTCTGGCATACGGAAAGAGAACAAAACAGCGACTTTTTTGGCATAGAAAGAAGTGAGGATGGTGCTACTTGGGAAGCGGTAGGGACGGTGAAAGCGGCAGGTTTCAGCGCAGGTAGACTTGCCTATGAATACTTTGATACTCAATTTCCCAATGTCAGAAGCAAAGACGAGCTGTATTATTACAGATTGAGAATGACTGACCTGGATGGCACCTATGAATATTCAGAAATCAGAGCTATAGACTTCAGAAGTATGAATGATGTCGGAGACGTAAGAGTTTTCCCGAATCCGGCAAGCAACCAGGTACATATAGACTTGTCTTCCTGGGATGCCGGTGAGAATGTCAGACTTCGCCTTGCTGATGGAAATGGTAGAATCGTAATTGACCGTCAGATCAATTGGCAGGGGATTTACATACTTGACACAGATTTACTGGAGAACGGGGCGTACACTATCCTGATGGACCAGGGAACACAGACTGTAGCAAAACGCGTCGTAATTCTAAAGTAATATCCGGCTTATTTTAAACAGAAAGATTCGGAAGTATCCATCATCTGTTATTTATTCCTGTACAGGCGTTCGTAGAGTGTAATCCATTCGGATGGAGTCATTTTTGACATGAGCTGTCCTATGAGATTCAATGGAATTTCTGCCTGGTAAGCATATCTTATACAACTTTTTCCAATATCCAGTTTCTGGCTAGATTCCTCTTTATGCTGGGCCACAAACCACTGCATGAGTGCATCATCCGCATATAATCCCATGTGATAGAGGGCTACATGTTTTTTCTGAAGTGCCAGACTGGCAAAAGGCAGAGGCAAAGAAGAATTGCAGTGATAACCGGCAGGGTATATTGAATGAGGCACGCAATACCCGATCATCCCATAAGAGATGCCTTCCTCAAATCCGGTGGGTAACGAGTCCAGGATTACCTGCCGCATGGCCAGTAAATGTTGTTTTCCAGGATTTTCAGGCAGTCCGTCTATCCAGACTTGTACTTCGGGAGATGTGGCATGGGGCATGTGTATCATCTGCTTCTATGGCATTCACAAATTTATTTTGTGAGGATTGCCTCACCCAGGTATGTATTGTCGTTTTGTTTTACAATAATCAAATACTTACCTGATGGGAAAGAAGTCAGATCGATTTCTTCTTCAGCCAGCATTTCCTGATGCAGATACCGACGTCCATCAGGGCCATACACTGAACACAAAATGTTACCTGTCAAACCATTCAGGCGAATCCAACCCTGTGATGGATTTGGACTTATGTTCAGTCTGCTTACAGGCAGATCAATCGATGAGACCGTCCCTGAATTTTTTACAAAGAAATCCAGGTTTGAGGCCACAAGACCAAACTCATAATTTCCAGCCTGTGTTGTCCCCTTTGCGCTGCCGGCAGCGTTTCGAAACACTGCGGCAATCCAGTAGGGAAACTCTCCTGCAGCCAGGCCATAATATGTTTTTGGGGTAAATTTTATTTGCCACATGTCTTGCTCACCTGCCACTCGGGTCATCTGTCCGACACCATCATCCAGTCCCCAATTGCCCACTACTTTATTCCAGGCAGAGGTCTGCGGATTAGCAGTGTTTACGACCCCTACCCCACTATGCATATACACTTTATCTGCACCTGCCAGTTCCCTGTTGCCGACGCGAGCGTTAAATTGTAATGTCACCTCAGTATCAGCTGTAAAAGCGGAAGGCGTGACCGTGATAATTGGTCTGTCGGAGCTGACATCTATGTAAATAATTCCGTTGTTAAAACCAAAGCCTTTATTGGTGTTATCGCCATTCCGAAACCACATTCCGATCCGGCCAATTTCTTTACCCGTAGCAATACTAAAATATTGGTTTGGAGTCAGGGTGATTTCCCAAAGGTCATTTCCAATTTTATTCATCTGACCTATACCGTCATCTGTGAGTGAACCTACGACGTTTGTAAGCGTATTGTTTGATGCCGAAGAGAGAATGATGCCGGCATGCATGTACACTTTATCTGCACCCACGAGACCGGAGGTGTTTCCTGGTCGTGCTTTGGTAGCATCAAACCGGATTTTGATCTGGTCCTTTCCAGTAAATGGCGTGGGTGTCACAGTGACTGGATTTTCATAGATACCCACGACACCTGGCATGCCGGGAGACAGTCGTTTGGTAGTGTATACTCTCCATTCACCGGCTTTTAATGCAATCGGAGCTGTCACGTTGTTTACCTGTATGGAGTCACCGCTAAAATACTCATACCATTTTCCGGTTTGTGAAAATTTTGGATCGATAGAGCGTCCTGTGACAGCAAAATTACCAATCAGTACAAGATCTGTACCGGTGGTGTTAAAGCTCAGTCTTCTTGCATCTCCTGTCAATTGGTGGCTTTTTTGTGCTGCACGAAGAAGTTCGGGGCCTATTGTTTTGCGCACTTGCAGGAGCCCCTGATATGTCTTGTAAATATTCTGGCGAAGTGAGCTGTTATAATATTTATTGCTACCAGGACCCCAGACGTAGGGTTTACGACCTGTACGCGAGTTGAAATTAATATCAATGTCGTAGCCCAGTTCATCAAATTGCCAGATCATTTTGGGTCCGGGGTGTAAATAAGTAAAGGCTGCTGCCATCTTCACGCGCTCAAACATGATGATAGAATCCCGGATATTATATGTACCATCTGAGCGGCCTTCTGCGAGACAATGGTAGGCAAGTCGTTGTTCATCATGGCTGCTGAACAGGGGAAAATGAAATGCTGCATCCTTACCGGAGAAGCTGCCTACAGGGTTTCCAACCGTTGGATTGACGACATCTGAGGTTTTGTTTCTCCACATTTTCATGCCCAGTGCACCCAGCTGGCTTTCTTCACTATCGGGGGCCCAATGTTCCAGAATGATATAGGCTTGTGCATCAACAGCACGGATTTTCTCAGCCATGCGCTTAAGGATGTTGATGCGGGACTGATCGAATCCGTCTACACTTCCGCCTGGGGCGTAGTTGGTAAAGCCTTTTGTAAAATCAAAGCGGAATCCATCAAGGTGAAACTCCTCCAGCCAGTACCTGTTGACTTCATCTACAAAGTTGCGCGTATACTGACTTTCGTGGTTGAAGTCATATCCCCATTGGTACTGGCCCACATACTCCCGGTTGAACCAGGGGTTATTGGCAGCTGGTTTGTTCGCTGCTTTATCAAAATACATCTGTACCATTGGACATTGTCCAAAGGCGTGATTCAACACAATATCCATGATTACGGCCATGCCCTGCTGGTGAGCTGTTTGCACAAATCTTTTAAGGCTTTCCGGAGTTCCGTAGTATTTATCTGTAGCAAAAAAGAAAGACGGATTATATCCCCAGGAATCATTTCCTTCAAATTCGTTGAATGGCATCAGTTCAATGGCATTGATTCCCAATCTTTTCAGATACGACAATGTATCGGACAGTGCATCCCAGGAATGGGCAGCAATAAAATCCCGGAGGTGAAGCTCATAGGCGACCAGGTGATTGACATCGGGCCTTTTCCAGGAAGATTCTGAAGCATTCCATGAAAAGGCGGGCACACCTGTACGCAGTACGGAAGCAATGCCAAGATCTTCTCGTGTGTATGCTGGCAGTCCGGGAAAGACAGAAGATTCAATAAATTTGTCATTCCATGGATCTGCTACCTGCCTTGCATGTGGATCTGCAAGTTTGAGTTGTCCGTCAATCCAGTATTGGTAGACGAAATATTTCTGCGGAGCAAGGCCTGTCAGTTCCACCCAGAAATACTGACCGTCCGGTGTCTTATTCATTTGAAATTGATCCTTGATCTTCCAGCTTGAGAAGTCGCCTACTGCATAGACATAACTTTTGAAAGGTGCCAGCAATACTAAGGTTGCTTTCGTTGGGTCTGTGGGGTGATAATTGACGCCCTGCCTCAGACCTGCCGGAAGAGGCAAAATTGCAGCGGGTTGTCTGACCACGACGCTCTGATTTCTAATCAGTTCGAGTTGTTTGCCATTAATAGTGGCGGTAATTTTAATCCCCAGATCGATAGTTGAGGCTGGTGTATAGTTGAAACTTATGGTGTTTCCCGAAGACACTGAAGCTTTTTCCTGGAAGCCTGCCCCTTCATTCAGCCAGATTTTCATTTGGGTGACATTGGAAGATGCCTCTGCTTCGATCGGCATTGTGCCTCCCGATGTCAGGAGTGTTTCTTCACCCAGTGGGCTTTTCAGGCTGATATAGCTGTCATTTCCGATATTGGCATAAATATCTCCATTGGAAGTGATGGTACCCCATCCATACTCTCCTGAGGCGATGGAGGCTTTTTTTGTTCCATCAGCACTTCTGAATACGCAGGCTATTCGAAAGATGTTTTCTGTTGCCGGCACGCCAAAATATGACCGCAGTGTAGGGTTAAATGTAATCTGCCATTTGTTTGCCTGACCAGAAACCTTGGTCATGAGTCCTACCCCATCATCCTTGCCCCAGTTGCCTTTCACATATTTCCAGGCCGTACCATTGACTTTATCTGTTACGACACCTTGATGTATATATACCTTGGAAGCTCCCATGAGTTCTTTGTTCCCCTGGCTAGCGTCAAAGATCAGAGTAATGGGTGCTTCAGGCCCTGCGCCTGCCGGTTGAATACTGACAATTTGCCCCAACAGGAAGGAGCTTATGATCAATGAACAATACAGAAATGAGACAAACTTCTTCATGTTGATCAGGTTTGGTTATTGTACGTACGACATTAAGTGCAAAAATACGGGAAAATTCCTGTATAGATGAATTCACTCCACAAAATCCAAAGAAAAACACATTTGATGAGACATGCATTAGGTGCAGGAAGAGGATGGAGGATGGAAAGTTTGAATGAAATTGAGAAAATTTACGTGGGGGGCCTTGACAAACTGATGGAAATAGTGTTTTTTTCATTATTTACCAGATATGACATATCTTAGAGATATGTCATATCTGGTAAGACCTGGAAAAATCCCATGGCAGCCCTCCCCTTACACTAAGCCTCTCATCCGTCGGTTTTGGCGGCTATAAAATCAAAGTGTTTCCAGCGTAGCATGTCCTCTGGTCTGGTGATGGGTACAAATTCAGCCTGATCGGAAAAGTCTGAAAAATATGTTAAACGATATCCTTCCTGGTGGAGAAGCTGGAAATAATCCATTTTTTTTTGATCTGGTAGCCTTCCAAAGCATTCTGAAATCAGAACGGGGCTGGCAGAACGGATGACAGGCAGAATGGATTTGACTATTTCCATATCATATCCCTCAGTATCAATCTTAATCAAACTTAGTGTGGAAAGGCTATTCGGAGCATTTATTTTAAGGAATGATTCCAATACAACTCCTTCAATTTTTTGAGGAAGTACATATTTACCATGCCTTGAGCGGATGTCTTGTGAGATTCCTCCATTATTAAATGAAGCCTCAGAGGAATGATAATAAAACGATGAGGCTTGATTAGCAATAGCGACATTCCAGGCCTGAATTCTGGCTTTATCAGGATTTAGGGTGGCATTTTGTGATAAGATTTTAAACACAACAGGATTTGGATCAAATGCGAAAATAGCTCCATCTTTTCCTGCTGCCAGAGCCATGTGCACTGACATGTGGCCAATATTGGCCCCTATATCCAGGGCTATGCTACCCTTCGGTATGAATTTTTGAAAAAATCTCACTGCCTGTATGTCAAGCTGCTTGGGAAGGACAAGTGGATTCAACCAATTTGCAAAATAGACATCTCCGAATTCCTCCATGAAAAATTTATCAATACGAGCAGGATATTCCCGAAAGATCCTTTTTGCCTTATGCTTTTCAAACTGTCCCTTTAACCAATGTAACATTCTCTCCAATTTTGTACAAGAAAGTCCTATTCCTTTTCAAAGAAGTAGGATTTTTTACCAATCAATGATAAGATAGAGTATATCAAAAGTAGTGTAAATCCATATTGTGCTGCTTTGGCCACATCAAGTGAAGGCGGATCTCCGGCAGTGAGTCTCTTGGAAAAAATCCCAAATAATGCCCAGGCAATCACCAATGCAAATGGTTGGTCCTGTCGGATATAAACCATGAATATACCGAGAATTACAGCAATGCATATCATGACAATTGCCCAGGTAGATGGCTGCCAAAATCCTCCATCCCATTGTACTGACACAAGAGAAGCCGTGACGTTTGCAATGGTAGCAACAGAAATCCATGCCAGATAGATGCTGACAGGAAGAGTAAGGCACAAATTGACCATGAGTGAATTTGGCTTTTTTTGAACCAGTGTGTAATACATATCCAGAAGATTGAACAAAATGACCAGCATCACAAGCAATGATATAACGACCCACTCATAATGCCAGAATACTAGCCACAGACCATTTGCCAGATTAGCAACGATAAACCATCCCGACAGCCGGTGTATCAGAGAAATTGTTTTTGGATTATTTGAAAATGCCTGGACTACTGTAAAGATGCTGAACGTAATGATCAACAGATAAATCAGCCCCCAGATACTAAAGGTAAAACCTGAAGGAACAAAGTAATTATCATACTGATCTGAAAGCTCCCCTGTCGTTTTATTGTTAATTGGCAGCATGACTGCCAAATAATTAAAAAACAAAGCAAATAAGACTGAAACTAAATTTCCAATTGCGAGTATTTTTGTTTTTTTGGTTGTCATAATTTTATAAAAAACGAATTAGACTAAAATCGGTCACTAATCTGAATCAAATATGCAAAATTAAATTCGTAGTAACCTTATCTGACCAAGAAATTCCTCTTGAACTGGGTGGTTTTCCAACCAGGACCTTAGGATCAGGTTATATTCAGGATGAAAAGGCACCTGCTCTACACTTTGAATCAAATTTGTAACGGGTGAATTCAGGCTGCTTTTATCAACAAAAGTAAAACCTTTGTAATGGCCTTCCCAAATGACAATGATACCTGCCTCAGAGTCACTTCTTCCCTGTGTCACAAGAACTATATTTTCATCAAAAGTCCTTCGCAGGCTTTCCATGGCTTGAGCAGCCCGCTCGTTGTATGATGAAGGAGGTTCAAGTTTTTGGCATGCCCCGAGGCAGCTTCCTGTTTGGTAATAAAAGCAGCCAGAACCCGGCTCATGAATTCCGCAAAGGCCCGGGCACAACGTCAGCTGTTCGCTGATATAGAGCAATTTGGACCTGGCTGATGCTTTGGATGAGAATTGATTCAGCACTCTGACGGAATCACCCAGCTTTGCACCAGATTTTGTCCAGTCATACCGGATATAGCCCTCATCATCGGTATAAGAATAGATGCAATACGGATTTTCCCTGGACCGTTGGGCTTTATTGATTTCTGGTTGCAAAGCCTTGATTTCGGCAGATTCCAAAAGCATAGCAATCAGTTCGCTCCCGGTCAGTGTAAAAGAAATGTCTGCGACTCTTGCCATAAACTTATCGGTTTTCCCATCCTGTCCTGAGAAATGCTGCAAAACTCGTTTACGAATATGTACACTCTTGCCTACATAAATGACATGACCATATATGTTGTAAAAGTAATAGACCCCGGGGTCATCTGGCAACTGGCGAATTTTGTCCATCGATAATTCTACGGGAGTTTTGGACTGCCGAATACCTGCTGCTACCAGTTGCCGGGCGCGCACGACCCCTGATTCCTGTTGCAAAGCACGATCCAGGATATTGACAGTGGCCAACACATCGTCCATTGCCCTGTGTCTGTTTTCCACTTCAATGCCAAAATGTTCGATCAGATTTCCGAGGCTGTATGATCGTAAGCCTGGAAATGATTTTCTGCTCAAGACTACCGTGCATAGTTGAGGGCGATGAAACGAGTAGCCTAATGACGCAAATTCTTCGCGAATAAACTGATAGTCAAATCGGACGTTATGAGCAACAAAAATTGCATCACTTGTCAGTTCGACGATCTTACGAGCAATTTCATAAAATTTTGGTGCATCTTTCACCATGTCATCGGTGATCCCTGTGATGCGTGTAATTTCCCAGGGAATGGTCCGCTCGGGATTTAGTAGAGATTCAAATCTGTCGATGATCTGCCTTCCGTTATACAGCACAATGGCTATTTCGGTAATTCTGTCTCTTTTGGGCATTCCCCCGGTAGTTTCAATATCTACAACTGCGTATAAGGAGGAGGTCATTTCCCTGATTTCGTAAACTGTGATTCGATTGCCTTTTTCGGAAAGGGAGCAATTACATCATTCTCTCCAGAAAATGAAAGAGTTCTCTTTCCATGATGTTGTAATCCGCATCTGCGTCAAACAAATCTCTGACATTTTCAAGCAGCTTTGACTTGCTTGCTTCGTCTGAAAAGAACTCTTGCTTATATTCCAAAATTGTCTGA
>JAJTEZ010000049.1 GCA_021298335.1 Saprospiraceae bacterium
CAGCGCCGATGGTACTGCGAAAGTGGGAGAGTAGGTCGCCGCCTTTTTTATGAAGGCCCGCTCAGAGATGATGCGGGCCTTCGCCTTTTTACGCCCCCTGGGGGCGTTGGGGCGTTGGGGCGAATCGCAATTCGCCCTTACCAATTCGCCCTTACTAATTCGCCCTTACTACTTCGCCCTATCTCCCTTATGATTCGCCCGTACGACTATTGCTACTAAGTGGCCAGCATCCTTCGGATGCGATCCTCCAGTTTTTCTGATGAAAGTTTTTCGCGTAGCCTGTCCACAATAAGGGGAAAGGCAAACGGCGTTGGCTTATCCGGACGTGAGAGTATGATTTTACTGGCAGCAATTTTTTCAAGTGCCCGTCGAAGTCTCGCCTCCTCCAGATGAAACGTCATCACTTCATCATACGTTTGTAAGTATAGTAAATTATCGGATTCATATTCACGAAAAACTTCAAAAAGCAACTGGCTTGAAGATTGTAGGTGCCGTTCTTTTTTCATACGACCCGGGAAGCCTGAAAAAACAAGTCCTGAAATGCGGGCCACATCCCTGAATTTTCGGCGAGCCATTTCCACACTATTCATACTCGATTGAATATCAACAGAAAGCTGTTTTGTGGAAAACAAGGAAGGTGTGAGCAGCTTTTCGATATCCATTTCCTGGTCTGAGAGCAATTCAAATCCCAGATCATTCATAGCCAAGGTAAACGTGATGGGTTGTGGTTCTGATAATCGTTGTGCCAGTAAAACTGCCATTCCTTCATGCACATTTCTTCCTTCAAACGGATACATCACAAGATGATAACCATCTCTGCTTGTAAAATATTCTACCAAAAATTCACCTTCTCCTGGAATGACTGAGCGCTGTTGTTGTGTGGTAAAGACAGGGACCAGAGCTTCCATCTCCGGGTCGCTGATTACTCCCTTCACATAGTCGTGCATTTTTGATTGGAGCACTGCTGACAATTGAGAACTCAAAGGCATTCTGCCGCCCATATACGATGGCACCTTGCCTGTTTTTGAATTTCCTGGACGCACCTGTGCAACCATGTCCTTCACTCTGACAAGTTCAAGTGCTCTACCCGCAAACCAAAAAACATCACCGGGTTTTAACTGTGACACAAACCACTCTTCTATACTGCCCAAACGGGTTCCTCTCACGAGCTGAATCTGCATCATGGCGTCTGATACAATTGTTCCGATAGACAATCTGTGTCTTAGCGCCTTACGTTTGTCCGTAACTCTATACCACCCTGAACTATCAATTTCAACCTTTTGATATTCGTCATACGCCTGCAGTGAGTCACTGCCAACCAACAGGAATTGTAAGATTCTTTGCCATTCATCTCGGTTAACTGAAGCGAAACAGTGTGTTGATCTGACTTCCTTAAACGTAGTCTCAGGATCAAAACCTTCCGAAACTGCCAGCGTCATCAAGTATTGGATCAGAACGTCAAAACTTCGCAAATAAGGGATTCGTTCTTCCATATCACCCTTTGCGAGAGCCAGTCTAAGTCCCGCTGCTTCCACAAGTTCAAGGGCATGTGTAGGTACAAACCAGATCCTGCTCTCTGCTCCAGGATGATGTCCGCTTCGACCGGCACGTTGTACAAACCTGGCTACACCTTTCGGGCTACCAATCTGAACAATGGTTTCGACTGGCCTGAAATCGACGCCCAGATCAAGACTTGACGTACAGATGACTGCGCGAATGCGCCCCTCATACAGAGCCTCTTCCACCCATTCCCTGATTTCTCTGGATATCGAACCGTGATGCATGGCCATTTGCCCGGCTAATTCCGGGTCTTTGTCCAATAATTGCTGATACCAGATTTCGCACTGTGCCCTTGTATTTGTAAAAACTAAGGTTGTTTTGCTGCTTCGGATGATTTCTGCTACCCTGTCTGCCAGTTTCAGTCCGAGGTGTCCTGCCCACGGGTACGTTTCCATTTCATCTGGGATCACACTTTTCAGCTGAATATTTTTATGAATATCTGCTTTAATTCCCGTACGCCTGTTTTCTGGAATGGTATGCAAGAGGATAGTAGCTGCTTCTTCCATATTGCCAATCGTGGCTGAGATACCCCAGATGTTACATTCAGGCCGGAGTGTCATGATTTTTGAAAGAGCAAGTTCAGTTTGTACACCCCGTTTTGATCCGAGTAATTCATGCCATTCATCGACAACAATTGTATCAAGATACTGGAAAAAAGTTGAATACCCGGGAGTAGCCATGATGACATGAATGCTTTCGGGAGTTGTGATGAGTATTTGCGGTGGTTTTGAAAACTGGGATTTCCGCTCTTTACCCGTAGAATCGCCGGTTCGAATTTCCACTCTCCAGTCGAGTCCCATGCCCTGTACAGCACGTTGGCATGACAACAGGATTTCTCTCGCCAAAGCCCTGATCGGTGTCACCCAAATAAGGCGAAGGCCCTCAGCCGGCAACTTTCCGGAGGTGACAGCATTTAGTTCTCTGATTAAAACAGGTATAAGAAGGGCATATGTTTTCCCGCTGCCAGTGGGTGCATTGACAAGTCCACAAAGGCCGGAAATTGCGGCGTTCCAGGTACTCGTCTGGAATGGAAGAGGGCGCCAGCCCTGACTTTTGAAATAGGCCACTGCCTGCTGCCAGCCGGGACTCTTTGTGCAATCTGTGTAAATATCTGACATATGCTGGCTGCAAAGATACAATAACCAACTCTACTCCGTACACCATGATTTGCCGGCAATTCCCTATCTTTGCAATCACAATCATTTTCCAGAGTTTATGCACATGATCAATATTACTTTGCCCGACGGCACAGTACGTCAGTATGAAAAGGGCGCTTCATCCATGCAGATTGCCCAGTCCATCAGCGAGGGGCTGGCTAGAAACGTATTAGCCGCAACAGTTAATGGAGAAGTATGGGATGCTACCCGCCCCATTCACCAGGATGCCACTCTTCGTCTGCACACTTGGCAGGACAAAGAAGGAAAGGCTGCTTACTGGCATTCATCAGCCCATTTGATGGCAGAAGCGCTGGAGGCTTTGTATCCCGGCATTAAATTTGGGATAGGGCCCTCCATCGACAATGGGTATTACTATGATGTGGATACCGGAGACACACACCTTACACCGGCAGATCTTCCCAAAATCGAAGAAAAAATGCTTGAATTGGCGAGACTGAAAAACCAGTATGTTCGCCGCGAGGTATCAAAACAGGAGGCCGTTGACTTTTTTGTTGAAAAGGGGGATGAGTATAAGCTCGAGCTCCTGGAAGGTCTGGAAGATGGTTCCATTACCTTTTATTCGCAGGGTAACTTCACGGACCTTTGTCGTGGGCCCCACATCCCTGATACCGGGGTTATCAAAGCGGTAAAACTCACAAGTCTCGCAGGCGCCTATTGGCGTGGAGATGAAAAACGAAAACAACTGACCAGGATCTATGGTATTACATTTCCAAAGGCCCAGGAGCTGAAGGACTATCTTGACCTGATTGAGGAGGCTAAAAAGCGCGATCACCGGAAGCTGGGTACTGAACTGGAATTGTTTATGTTTTCAGAGAAAGTAGGACAGGGGCTTCCGATCTGGCTTCCCAAAGGAACTCAGCTGCGGGAAAGACTCCAGAATTTTTTACGGGCAGAGCAGGAAAAGCAAGGCTACCAGATGGTTGTGACCCCGCACATTGGAGGCAAGAACCTGTATGTCACTTCCGGGCATTATGCCAAATATGGCGCCGACAGTTTTCAGCCCATTCACACTCCACGGGAAGGTGAGGAGTTTTTGCTTAAACCGATGAATTGTCCTCATCATTGCGAAATATTTGGGCATCGACCGCGCTCTTACAGGGAATTGCCGCTTCGAATTGGAGAATTTGGCACAGTCTATCGTTATGAACAAAGCGGTGAATTGCACGGACTTTCCAGGGTTAGGGGATTTACACAGGATGACGCCCACATCTTTTGCACAGTAGAACAAGTCAAAGGAGAGTTTCTGAAAGTGCTTGAATTGACTCAGATGGTCATCCGAAAAATGGGATTTGAAAACTTTACAGCCCAGATTTCATTGCGTGACCCTGAAAAGCCGGAGAAGTACATTGGCTCTGATGCCAACTGGGAGGCGGCCGAAAAGGCCATCATTGAAGCCACCGCAGAAGTCGACATGGTCACCACCACTGCCTATGGAGAGGCTGCATTTTATGGACCAAAGCTGGATTTTATGATCAAGGATGCCCTGGGACGCTCCTGGCAGCTGGGCACCATCCAGGTGGATTATAACCTGCCTGAGCGCTTTGAACTGGAATACATTGGAGCCGATAATCAGACGCATAGGCCCGTGATGATACACAGAGCTCCCTTCGGGTCTATGGAGAGGTTTATCAGTATTCTCATCGAACATACGGCTGGAAAATTTCCGTTGTGGCTCACACCAGACCAGTTTGCCCTTCTACCGATATCTGACAGACTAATTCCTTATTGCGAGGAAATCAGACAAAAGCTCGGAGAACATGATATTCGAGGCTTTGTGGATGAAAGAACTGAATCTATCGGAAGGAAAATTCGCGATACGGAACTAAAGCGCGTTCCGATCATGCTGATCATTGGAGATAAGGAAGCCGAGGCAGGGCATGTGTCTGTCCGAAGGCAGGGCCAGGGAGACATGGGATCTATGTCTATTGATGAATTTATCACCTGGTTTCAAACACAGTTGTAGGTAGTTGAATAAATGGCTTTTGTTCTGCCAATCAATCCCTTGACAGAGCTTCAGGTGGGAAGTTATTTTTCCACCATTCGCAACAGCCAGTCTCTGTCTGGCAGGACTTTTTCCTGACGAATCTGATCTGCCAGTGTTATGCGTGCTTGTCTGTCGAACGGATTTAGTCTGACGAGTCGCCGTGTGTATCTCACGATATTGGAGTAATTGGTCTTGTGGTATCCAATGATTTTTTTTCGTGTCAGGTACACTTGCATTGCGTCAAGATGTGCATCCAGCAGCCTGTCGGTACCCATTTCATAATAAATTTTGATCATCAGGGTTTTTGCAAACAAGTTGGACAGGTGGTCGTCAAATTCAGCATACCGCAATGCATCAAGTGCCTTGTCATATTCCTGTCGGGCGTAATGGATATTTGCCATATTAAAATGGTAAGCATTTTCCTGATCCTCATGCCGGAGAGTATGCACATACTCAGAACTGATCCTCATCGCCACATCGTATTGTCCCATACGGATAGCGATCGTGTTGATGTTGCGATAGGTATTTTTTGACAGGTAGCCATTGGTGAGCAGATAGCCTTTGTGTAATGCTTTGATGTAGTATTCCAGTAGGCGACTGCTGAACGTTCGATCACCGGAATTGTGTCTTCGAATGCAGTAATTGATGGCTTGAAAGTAGAGAGTTTTCATTTCTTCTTCCGGAAATGTCTGCTGATATTCTTCCAGCAAGCGGGCATAAAATTCGAACCACTGCATTGAATCCGGCTCAGAAACCAGTTTGAACGCATAATAATACAGGGAGATGCACGGAAAATCCAGATAATTTTTTTCATGAATGTAGGGTTCGATGGTTTCCAGCAAGGTGGTATCTACTTTTTTACCCAGGAGGGATGCTTGCGGTGCCAGAGCAACTACCTGCATGAGCAGGCGGCTAATAAGAGCCACTTCTTCGTGTTGAAGGATGTCTGCTGCTTCGGTATTTGAAAATCGGCTGTGTAACTGGTCAAACTGCCATTTTTCAAATTGGATATCACTGCGGTGTTGGTGGATGGCAGCGTGATGATTAACAAAGCTTAATTTTTTTTCGGCCTCTGCATATAATTCGGTAAATAGCTTTTCGTTTTCCATCTGACGATAATGTCGGAGTAGGACTTTTTCCTGATGCATTTCTGTACGTAATGATTCTCTGACGACCAGGTATTTTTCGATCAGTGTGACAAGTTCACTCATCCATTGACGGTCTTTTTGTGGTATTCTTTCAGGAAATTTCATCTTTCCAGCGCGCCATTTTTGTAACATTCTGGTGTGCAGCGGAGCCCCACCAAACAGCTTTGTGGGAACCACAGAGATTAGTGTGGAAAGGTCTGCATCGTCAAGAGTAGATAGCACATGCTCTAATTTTGTTATCATAGGTTATTAATTACAATACAAAAATATAATTTAAAATATTGGTATACAATTAAATACGATAATAAATTAAAAAAAAATGGGATACAAATGAATATATTTGTTCTTTACTGCTGATGAAATAGAATTGATCTTTGTATCGTTAAAGGAACAAATCAGTAAAAACAAGAGCCAACACATGAACTTACGGATTTATTTTATGATGGTTGTTTTACTCACGATGCTTTCGAGCAGTCTGAGTGCTGAGTCATGTCCGGATACAGTTGTGCTTTCAATAACAACAGCATATGAGGACCAGCAGCTGGTGGTCACGGTGCGCGCCAAAAATTTTACGAAGATGTCTGCGTTTCAGTTTGGGCTAAACTACGACGCGGATGTGTTTGATTTTTTATCAGCGGACTCTCCCCTTCCTTCATTTAGTCCGAATGTTTATACGGATAACGGGAATGGAAATATCCGGTTTGTCTGGATTGATGCAGATATTGAAGGTACAACATATAGCGACGGTACAGGCATTCTGGAGTTGCGGTTTGCTATTTTGCAGGAATCCAGTACTTCATTTATAGAAATATCCAGGACGCAATTGCCGGTAGAATTTATCAACAACGACAGCGAGTCGCTTTGTGTGAAGACGGCTGTGATTCAGGCATCTTCAAAGGGCACCTTTGTAGAAGGGGGAGTCTGGAATGATGTGAATTCAAACTGCCTGGGTGAGGCTGGAGAGGAGAAATTATCGGACTGGCTCATTGAAATTTCCAGAAATGGACAGAAGTTGTATAGAACCACTGATTCCTCCGGGAATTACAGCATCATACTTCCGGCAGGCACGTACACATTTCGGTTGGTTGCACGCAATGATTCGTGGAGTATCTGTGACGATAAAACAACAGTAGTGGTGGTCGGTGAAAATGTGATTCAACAGGATTTTGTGGTGAAGGCCAAGGTGACTTGTCCCGTTATGTCTGTCGATTTGTCTACCCCTATCCTGCAACGTTGTGCTGAAAATACCTACAATCTGGCTATTGAAAACCAGGGTACTGCCACAGCAGAAAGTGTTCGGGTTGAATTGGTTTCTGATCAGTATCTGCAATTTGTCAGAACGGATGCGTCATCATTCAGCCAGTCAGGCAATGTTTTATCCCTATCATTGGGTGATGTTTTGCCTGGGACTAAACTGAATTATCAGGTGGTTTTTGCGTTGGATTGTGCAACTACGAAAACAGGTCAGACGCATTGTGTCACAGCCAGTGTGGTTCCCCGGGACCTCTGTGTGCCTGCTCCATCATGGTCGGGAGCAGAACTTTCGATACAATCTGAATGCGATGAAGTGACGGGTAAGGTTATTTTCCACATCGCCAATCAAGGCAGTGGTAATATGAGTAGTGCGCGCTCGTATATTGTGACGGAGGACGATGTCATGACGCCACCTCAGCCGGTGATGCTTGATGCGCAGGAAGAATTGACGGTAGAGCTGCCGGCAGATGGAACAACTTGGCGGATTACAGCAGGTCAGGATTTGGGCTATCCCTTTGCTTCACTTTGGACGACGATGGCTGTGGAAGGCTGCGGCGAAGATGGAAGTGGTAAATTTACCACAGGATATGTCACACAATTTGAGGAAAGCGACCGGGATTTGTTCTTGGATTCGGAATGCAGAGAAAGCGTTTCTTCCTATCCGGAAGTGTCCATCACAGGCTACCACAGGGGTTATGGGCCGGAAAAACTGGTACAAAATGAAACGCATCTTGAGTATGTGTTGAGATTCCAGAACAGGAGCACTGATACTGCATTGACTGTCCTGGTGAAAAATCCCTTGCCCGCGACGCTGGATATTACGACATTGCAAATGGGTGCATCGAGCCATCCCTACACATATCGCATCAACCAGCAGCGCGAACTGATGATTCAGTTTGACCATATTTTATTACCTGACAGCGCTACGAACGAATCTGCTTCCCAAGGCTTTATCCGATACACTGTGTACCCAATGGAAGGGTTGCCTGATGGTACGCGCATTGAAAACAAGGCAGCCATTTATTTTGATTACAATACACCTCGCTGGACAGAAGTGGAATTCCATACGATTGCGAGCAATTTTGTGATGACCTCAGTCGAATGGACAGGAACGGAAGCTGGCGTAACATTTTACCCAAACCCTGTGCAGGAGCAACTTGTACTGGATTTGTCGGCTGAGGGGCAACAGAAGGCTGAATATTACATTACAGATGCCAGTGGCAAAATACTTGCTGCAGGGAGCATATACAATATCGTTCATATAATCCCATGTGACCACTTCCCACCCGGGCAATATGTTGTCCGGGTGGCTTTTGAAAATGGCCGTTCAGCAAATTTTTTCATCATAAAACGATAACTATTTGCGCAATATGATACATAGTAAGAGTAAATACAGGGAAACTTTGATAATTTCCGGCTCTCGTAAAGACGAAAGCCGGAAATTTTACCCGAACTTTGCACTTTAAAGCATAAACCCCATCATATCATTTTATAAATTACGCGCCATGAAAACAACAAGTTTGGTATTCTTTTTCATGATGACAATTGTCTCTGTCTTCTCCCAGCAGAGTATTGTCAAGGGGAAGGTTTCCCTGGTAAACTACGCAGGAAAGTTTCCCGCAGGAACCGAAATAACTTTTTCAGCCGGAAGTTATTCGTATTCCACCAATGTGGCTGAGGATGGTACATTTCAGGTTCCGTCAACCTGTCCTGAAAAGGCCGTTATCTTCCTGTCCAATGATTCTCATCTTCGGGACGGTGTGACTTTAAACGACCTGGCGCGCATTCAGAAACATGTGACGGGAGTTGAGTTTATCAAAGATTTTTTATTGTTGCAGGCCTCTGATGTAAACAATGACAGAAAAGTTAATTCAGCAGATCTCACTGTGCTCAGACAAATGATTCTTGGTCTGACTTCAAAATGGCCAAACGGTCAGCCGTCCTGGCGTTTTGCGAAGGTGCCAGATTCGGTTTCTTCATCTGGTCAGGGCACGTCTTACAATTATACTTTTCAGGATGTAAAAAAACAAGTCGTCCTGAAGTTTTACGGTATTAAAACTGGTGATGTCGATGGAAGTGCTCTATAGTAACGTCATCTAAAATTCACCAGAACAGCCAGCCTGATAAAGAAAGATTCAATACACTCAGTATCTCACTGACTGAAAAGAAGACAGTTTTTGCTGTCGGTCAACATTCTTTTCAGACAGAGGAGTGCGGAGCTTTGTCCGGTATTGATCAATCTAATACATGTCGGAAGGGACAATTCGGCATATCATAAATCACTTTTTTATGAAATACAGAGACATACGTTTTTTACTCCAAGCCTTGCTGATGGTGGTATCCCATTCGCTGCTTCATGCTCAGGTGCCGGCCAATGTACCTGTCAACGGCCTTATAGCATGGTATCCTTTTTCCGGAAATGCTGATGATCAAAGTGGGAACCATCATGACGGCAAGATGTATTTTACCCAGTTTACGCAGGACAGAAATGGTGTGGCTGATCGAGCCGTGGTTTTTAACGGCGTAAATGCCTGGATTGATTCAAATATTGACTCTCTGCAGGCTCGGGCATTGACGATAAGCTGTTGGTTTACTACCGGCAATTTCAATCAGGAATACCAGGGCCTTGTGGTTGCCAGAAATCTTAACAATGGTGGTACAGGGCTCTATCTGTTTAATGGTCAGGACTACATCCAGCAAATTACCAATTGTGTGTTTGATGAAAGGCTGGCGTTTCGCGACAGTCTGCCATATACAGGAAAATGGCATCATTTTGCTGCTACGTTTGATGGAGTTTTTCTCCGAAATTATGTTGATGGCAATCTGGTTGCAGAAGACTCTCTCGCAATGGATTTATGCATTCAGCAGTCATTCCACATCGGACGTGATGCCTGTTGCCAGAAAAGCTACTTTCAGGGATCTATGGATGATGTAGGCATCTGGAACCGGGCACTTTCGGCTGATGAAATTCGCAATCTTTGGCTGCCGGCACCTCCACCAGCCACCTGCCTTCCGGAATATTTACCCCGAAAGGGCTTGGTCGCCTTTTGGCCATTTTGCGGAAATGCTCAGGACGAAAGTGGCAATGGTCAAAATGGTATAACGGGTAACAACCAGTTTGTGGAAGACCGCAATGGTGTGAGCAATGCCGCTCTCGGTTTTGATGGTATTGACGACTATGTTGAAGTGCCTCACCACCCTGACCTCAATGCTTTTCCGATGACAGTTTCCTTCTGGATGAAAGGAAAGCCCGGAGTAAAACCCGGTAAAATCCTGGACAAATACTGTTGTTCCGACTGGAATGGATGGAATATAGAAATTGTATCCAATATGGGTTCGTCTGGTGAACTGCATTTTGAGTATTTGCGAGGTACCTGTCTGGGTATTTTTCAGACGTACTGTAACAGTGTGCCTTACCCAAAATTTAATGCATTCGACAATCAGTGGCATCTGTTTACATTCACCCTTGACTCCCTCCAGGCGATTGTCTATTTTGACAGCAAGCCGGTCTTTACGCAGCAGTGGATTGGAGGACCTTCCGCCATCACAAACACACTTCCCTTGAATATAGGGCGGTATGGTACTGGTAATTTTGCTTACTTACAGGGGGAACTGGATGATATAGGTATCTGGAACCGGGTCCTTACGGCTCAGGAAGTAGCTGATTTGTACTATGGTGAAAATTCTGCTTATTGTTCAGGGACGAACATACTGAATGCGCAAAACACTTACAACACAGTTGAAGATATAGATGGAAATGTATACCCATCAATCAAGATAGGCAGCCAGGAATGGATGGCACAAAATCTGCGGGTCAGCCGGTTTAATGATGGCACACTCATCAAATCATACCCGGATGCGGCCGAATGGAGTGTTGCCAATTATCCGTTCTGGACAACTTACGAACAGGATACCACATTGCTTTGTCCTTTTGGAGCATTGTATAATGGTTATGTAGCTACGGATGCAAAGAATGTTTGTCCTGCGGGCTGGCATGTCCCTACAGATCAGGACTGGTCACTACTTGTAAATAATCTTGGCGGACCTGTAAATGCCCTGGGGAAGCTCAAGGTTCCCGGAACAGATTACTGGGTCTCTCCAAACAGTGGAGCCAGCAACTCCAGTGGATTTTCAGCCCTTCCCGGCGGAATTGTTCTTACAGATGGTAATTTCGGAAATTTTGGCTGGGATGCTGTTTTCTGGACATCTACATCCACTTCCCCACAGCAGGCTTATTACAGGGGCTTGAGGCAAAGTGTTTCAAATCAGGTAGTTCGAATAGCAGATGATAAAATGTATGGATTTTCCATCCGATGTGTCAAAGATCAGTGCATACCGGTCACAATCAACCTGACAGCGAGTGTGTGCGCCAATGATTACCCTTATTTACTTGGGGGTAGTTCATATACCGGCCCAGGCACTTATACAGATACCATTTATGGCCCTTTTTGTGATACAATACGAGTACTGACCATTACATCTCTGCCGCTGCAGACCACAACAGTTTTGAGAGATGTATGTGCAAATGAGTTTCCATATACATTTGATGGACAGGTATATCTTGTTCCCGGAACATATATTGATACTCTGGGCAACACTTTAGGCTGTGATATAGTGCGTATTCTGAACATCGTTTCTATACCTCTTGATACCATAGGCCTCACCCTTGAAATATGCTCCAATCAGTTTCCATATACATTTGCAGGACAGGTGTTGACAGGCCCAGGTACGTATTATGATGCACTCAGTGGTCCCGGATGTGACACCATTCGGGTGATCAGTGTGCTTGCCTTGCCTTCTGATAATGCCAGTGCCATACAGGTGACGACACTACCTGTCACGGGAATTACGTTTACCAGCGCGTTGGGAGGTGGTGTTGTTGCAGGAAATGGTTGTGCTTCTGTTACACTAAAAGGTATTGTGTGGTCTACCATGCCCAATCCGACGATTGCGCTGATGTCTAAGACTGTCAATGGACCGGGCTTTGGTACGTTTGGTGCACAGATTTCACCATTACAGCCTAATACTCTGTATCATGTGAGGGCTTATGCGACGAACAGTGCCGGTGTGGTTTATGGCAACACGATCACATTCACGACACCGGCAACTCCAGGTCCTGAGCTGACACTTTTTATGGATACACTGACCGCGTTTAGTGGGAGTCAGATAGTTGTTCCGGTGAAGGTGAAAAATTTCCAGCAATTGATTTCGGCCCAGTTTTCTATCAAATTCAATCCGGCTGTACTGACTTTTGCAGGAATTGAACAGTTTGGACTGGATTCCTTAGGGCTTGGATCTTTTGGATTGAACCAG
>JAJTEZ010000209.1 GCA_021298335.1 Saprospiraceae bacterium
AGGATATTGCACCCTTACAGGGCTAGGATATTGCGCCCTTGCAGGGCTAGGATATTGCACCCTTACAGGGATAGGGTTTTTGAAAAAAATGTAGAAAAATTTGTTGATTTTTGATGAAATTGAAAATATTTGGTAGAGGTTTTTTATTTTTATAATTAGAATTCTCAAGGTTGGATTTCTAAAATTCAAATTAGTGAACATGACAGGAATCCACACACATAAATTGGCACTCATTTGCCAGGGTATTTTTTTTATTGCGACGGCATCGTTTGCACAACATTCCGGCACGTGGGAGGAGCACATTCAGCAGTTGACTCAGACCACCAAACATCTGGAGGAAGGACATGTGCACACTGTTGCTGAGTTGGATGCCTTATGTCAATCGGTTATCTCTCAGCCTGTTGACATTGAATCAAATACTCCCTACCACCATGCTGTCTATTTATTTGCTGAAGCGTTAACGTATCGCGGCTACCTTGTGCAGTCATCAAACATGTGCTGGGACGGCATACGCAGGTCAGAAATGGCAGGTGACCCTGAGTATGTGATGTTTTTTCAATTGCTTCTTGTAAAAGTACATTTGGATTACAAACAACCGGACAGTGCCAGGTGGTATCTGGCCAAACTGGATAAATTGATGCACAAAGCAAAGAATCCAAAAATTAGCTATGTGTATCTCACCACAAAAGCCGATCTCGCGACGCTTGAAAATCGACTCTATGAAGCGTTGCACATGTACAGTGAGGCGCTGGATTATTTTGAAATGGAACAGGACACATTCAACGCATCCATGGTAGGTACCAGTATGGCCGATCTCTACTATTCCCTTGGCGACTATCAGCAGGCTATCCAAATGTTGGAAAAATATAACAAGTACTGCGAGGAGAAACAACATATTCCATCTCTCTTAAACAATTATATCAACCTCGGAGTCTATCATTCTTACGTCGATGCCTATGACAAAGCTCTCAATTACAATATAAAAGGATTGGCACTGGCACGTAAAGTCAATGATTCTCTGAACATAGCCCGATTGTTTTCCAATATGGGCAATGTAAAGCGTAAATCCGGTCAGTATTCCTCATCTTTGCTATACCAGGACAGTGCACTGCTTGTTTGTGAGCACATCCGGATACCTTACGGAATATTCCTCAATCATGTCAACCGGGCGGAATTGTACCTGGATCAGAAAATGTGGGATCAGTCATTCAACTTTTTGCAAAAATCCATGCAAATGACGGATTTTTACCAGCAGCCTACTCTTCAGGTAGAGGTGCACAAGTTGCTTTCCCGCACGTACGAAGGACTGGGTGATTACCGCAATGCTTTTAAATACAGTCAGTTGCAGAAAATTGTGCAAGATAGTCTTGACAAGATTCAGTCTGAAGAGCGGCTACGTCAGCTGGAATCTATTTACGAGCAGGAAAAGCTCAACCGTGAGCTGGCACAGTTTAAAGATAAGGCGATACAATCCACGATGAAAAATCGGTTGATGATCTTTGTTCTGGTCTGCGCATTGCTCATTTCGATGATCATTTTGTACCGCACGCAGGGTCGTCGACGTCTGGATGCATTACATCAGCGATTGTTGCAGGAGGAGAAGGAACGACTTGAGCTGACAGTGAGGTCCAAAGACAGCGAATTACTGTCACAGGCTCTGCACCAGGCCTCCATTCGCGAGATGGCGGATACCTTGAAAACTGAATTGTTTCGACTTGGCGTAGTAGGATCTAAAAAACAAAAGGACGATATTGACGCCCTTATCCGGGAGATTGAAAGTCGGACAGAAGGTGATCAGTGGAACGAATTTGAAACGCGCTTTGCCCAGGTGCATGAAGAATTTTACTCGATCTTGAAGAAAATGTCGCCAGACCTCAACCCCAGTGAATTGAAAATTTGTGGTCTCCTGCGCCTCAACATGAGTTCAAAGGAGATCGCCTTGCTCACACAGCGCACCGTAGCGACCATCGACAACAACCGCAGTACGATCCGAAAGAAATTGAATCTGCCATCTGATACAAACCTGAGCAGTTACCTTCTGACGATCTGATTTTTCCTGTTTTCAATACTATTTTAATAGGTTAATTTAAACCACCATGGTTCTGGGTTGATTCATTTCTATCCTCAATTGAGGTATAATCTTTTCTATTTTGTGTAGTAACTCCCTCAAAAAAGATGGGTTTTCGACAGATTTTTTCAAAAAGAATCAGTTGGATCTGTTTTTTAGGTAAAAAAAATATTTTTATAAAAAACAGTAAATCAATACATTAAAAATCATAATGAGTATAAAATGAGGTGGCTGAAATACCTCATTAGATTTTCATGAGGTCGATTATTTGAATGTAGGCATTGTAGATTTCTACTTTTACATTTTATAACCAACCTGAGATTTCTAATGAACGTATTCACTTTGACGCAAGTCAGAATAGCAGTCTGTGTGTTTGTCACTCTTCTATCACAGACGATTTTCCTGAGTGCACAACCTACAGGGCCATCCAATGATGGAAAAACTTTGCCTGAAGGTTTTAGCCCCAAGTTCGAAAACGGCTTTGTCAAAAACATGGGTCAGATTCTGGACCAGGATGGCAAACCCAATCCAGCGGTTAAGTATCTGTGGAATGGCAATGGCCTGAATGTGCAGCTTCGGGCTGATGGCTTCAGTTACGACACATACATGGACGAGGTGGATAGCCTGCAATGCGCGATCAGGCGAAATGTGAAAGACCAATCGATACCCATAGATACGGTGGTGACAAAAGTACACCGTGTAGATATCCAGCTCGAAGGAGCCAACCCGAATGCCCGGATTATCCAGGAAGAGGAGTTTTCTTCATCTTTTAATTATTATCTTCATCGACTTACAGTTTTTTGCGCGTTCTGGAACTGATAAGCCCATTGAATATAACTTTATCGTACATCCGGGAGCCAACCCAGCGGCAATTCAGTTGAGATACACCGGAGCTGAAAATATCTCTATCGTAGATGGAAATATCAAAATCGATGTACGCCACGGCTCATTGATCGAAAGCATCCCGGCATCCTGGCTGGATGACAAAGCGCAAATGGTAGATGTTTCCTATAAACAAATAGGAAATGGTGTTTTCAGATTTGACGTGCCCCAGTACGACGCTAGTAAGACGTTGACGATTGACCCGACGCCACAACTCTTATTCGGGACATTTGTGAGTGTAAATCCCCTATATTCTTCGTCTGGTTTTTATCTGCGAAATATCCGTGCTGACCAAAGCGGCAATGTATATACTTCTATCGTGGTCAATGGTATGCATACAAATATTTCTACCACCGGTACATCCTACAATGAATCTGACGGGGTAAACTGGGCACTGTTGAAATTTGGGCCAAAAGGACAATTGTTGGCTGCTACCTATTTTGGAGGGACAAGGGATGAATATTCCAATATGATCGAGTTGACAGACGACGGGCTGTTTTTTATGGGACAAACCAATTCTGCTAACCTCCAGACGTCCGGACGTGCCTCCTATCAGTCATGTAACGCGTATACAACGACCTACACCTTTGGAACATTTACATTTACTGTGACAACCTATCGATCAGATGTGATGATGGCCAAGTTTTCGACATCGCTCACACGCACCTGGTCGCAATATGTGGCGGGATGTTACAACGACGGCCCAGTCTATACTGACCTGATGTCGGATGGGAGTTTACTCGCTATGATGTATTCAGGTTCTTCCGATTTTCCGTTGTCCAGTGGTAGCATTGTCAATGATTACGGTAAATATGTTATTGGAAAATATGATGGGAATGGCACCAGAGTTTTTGCAAAAGTGACAGACAGCCAGAAACTTACAAGAATTTCGACCACCAGTGATGGTGGCTTTGTCCTAGGAGGGGATATATATACATCCGATCCTGAATACGCCTGGCCTGCGCTCACTCCGAGTGTATATAAGAAAACTGTTTCAGATTCTTATCAGACTTCTCTGATCGCGCGGTATAACAGCAGTGGGGTGCGCCAATGGGCGACATTCCTACAAGATGGAAATACGACAATGTTGGATTTGGATGTGGATGGTCAGGACAATATTTTTGTCTTTCAAAAAGTGGAATCCAGAAACGGAGCAACAGGTCCAAAATCTGCTACAGATTATTTGTTTACCACAACACCTGGAGCATATCAGGAGTCCATACCCCAGTCTTATCAAACATTTTTTGCCAATAACACCAGTTTTTATGGCTCGTTGCCTGCCTTGGCCAAGTTGTCTGCTGATGGCAGCCAGTACCTGATGGGGACATGGGTCTTGCCTGCGGCATTTACGCAAACCCAGTTGTATTACTATGTAAATAATATTTCAGGTCCAACAAACAGAAAAATGGTTGTAGATCCTGCCTCAGGAGATGTTTTCCTGGCTGGTGGGTACAATGGCATGGTAGTGACCGAAGGCGCTGTGACGCCTTGCGCCCAATCATTGGAAGCCAATAGCTGGTTTGCCAGAATGAATGGATCTACCGGTCAGAAGGTATGGCAAACAACCTGGGGATTGAACAGGACAGATATAGCTTCTACAGATGGCAACAATGGTTCCTATCCGATGACCATGGAATATAAAAATGGGAAATTGTACTTTGGAATGTATATCGATTACTATAATAATTCAAGTACTGATTTTGAATACGATCCGGCGAGGGATGAAGCACTGACCACCGCCGGAGCGTGGAAACGAACGACAATTACGGAGAATGATGGAAGAAACAGGTCTATTTATTTGGGGTCGTTTGAGGAGTTCCAGGGAGTGCCTCCGGGGCTCATTCTGACACCCAGCGAAATAAGTCCGTTGACCCAGGAGGCGTGCGTGAACGGGCTTCCTAAAACCATCAAGGGTAACCAGGTCAAAATCCAGCAGCCGCTGGATGCCAAAATTGCCTTGTTGTACCAATGGCAAAGTGCCGACCAGCTTACCGGGCCGTGGACAAATATTTCCGGCGCCAAAAGCCGCAACTATACCCCTCGTCCTATCGTGACAGGGCCAAAATACTTCCGCCGTCTGGTGCAGACACTGAATGAGAATTGTATGATACAAACCATTGACTCATCAGCTGTGGCAGCAGTCACACTGCGCGTAGATATTGCGCCCAATGCCGATATCGATGGCAGCCGCTACTTCCTGTGCCCGGGCAACAGCATCACCCTGGATGGATCTGCTTCCGGAGGAAGTGGTACTGGATACCAGTATGCGTGGTATGTCGGTGGAGATACTATTTCTTCAGGTACAGGGACGTCGTTTACACATGCTCCGACAGCTACCACTGTTTACACTATGCGGGTGACCGATAGTGCCGGCTGCTTTGATATCGACCAGGTCGCGGTAGAACCCGTAAAATCTAATGCAGGCCCTGATGTCGCCTTCTGTGAAGGAAGTACGGGCGTCCAGATTGGAGGTGCCCCCATTCAGGGTACCACCCTCATTGCTTACACCTGGGACGCCAGTAACAGTCTAAGTTGTACAGACTGCCCTCAGTCTGTCGCCAATGTCAGTGCCAATACATCCTTCTACCTGACCACCACAGTGACCAGAAAGGATGGAAGTACATGTTCTACGCGCGATACGACGCTGGTGTCGCTGGTGACGATTCCCCGGGTGGCCGGAGATCCGAATTTTGCCGGCCCGGATAAGGCGGTGTGCTTTACTACATCTACCTCGATTGGTTCTTCCAGTGTTTCTGGCTATACATATAAGT
>JAJTEZ010000050.1 GCA_021298335.1 Saprospiraceae bacterium
AATTCAGGAACGGGGAGTGTATTTGGCTGATAGATTGCGGGCAGAACTTGTTATCATGCTTGGGAGTCAGCCATTTGACTACGGTAAACTGGATATCACATTTTACCGGGATGATTTCAGAAGAAGAAACTCGCCGCTGAAGGCATCTACAACAAGCATGGACTTCCTGGTTGAAGGGAGGCAGGTAGTGTTGGTGGATGATGTACTATATACCGGCAGGACCGTGCATGCGGCAATGAGCGCATTGCAGGACTTTGGCAGACCTGCTCAAATCGAAATGCTGTGTATGGTTGACAGAAGATTCAACAGACACTTTCCAATCCGGGCAGATTATGCTGGTCTGGCTGTCGACGCCCTGGACGATGCCTATGTAAGAGTGTGTTGGGCCTCTTTGGGTGAAAGTGATGAAATCAGGCTTTTTGCCGGAAAAAATGACTATTCCACGGAAAAAAGATAATGCATGTTTCAGTCACAACTTAGCACAAAGCATTTACTGGGAATCAAATACATCAATCGTGATGATATTGATTTGATTTGCAAGACTGCAGCTGAGTTTAAGGAAATCATCAACCGACCCATTAAAAAAGTACCGTCACTCCGGGATGTCACCATCGCCAATGTCTTTTTCGAAAATTCAACGAGGACCCGAATATCCTTCGAATTGGCAGAGCGCCGCCTTTCCGCTGATGTGATCAATTTTACAGCGTCTTCGTCTTCTGTCAGTAAGGGTGAGACTTTACTGGACACCATCCACAATATTTTGGCCATGAAGGTAGATATGGTGGTGATGCGTCATCCTGCTCCCGGTGCTCATCATTTTTTGGCGCGGCACATAGACGCAAACATCATCAACGCCGGCGATGGAACCCACGAACACCCAACCCAGGCCCTCCTGGATGCATTCTCAATCCAGGAAATACTTGGTTCAGTGGAAGGGAAAAAAGTGGTGATTGTTGGCGATATACTTCACAGTAGGGTGGCTCTTAGCAATATTTATTGCCTGAATAAAATGGGCGCTGAAGTCAAAGTCTGCGGGCCGCCTACATTAATCCCCAGGTATATCGAAAGCCTTGGAGCGAAAGTTGAACCAGATATCAGGAAAGCCCTGGCCTGGTGCGATGTGGCAAACGTACTGCGAATTCAGCTGGAAAGGCAGGACATACGTTATATCCCTTCCCTTAGAGAATATTCGTTGTACTACGGCATCAATCGGCAGATGCTGGAGTCATTGAACAAGGAAGTGGTGATCATGCATCCGGGGCCCATCAACCGCGGGGTCGAACTCACCAGCGATGTAGCCGATTCTGGACAAGCCATCATCCTGGATCAGGTGGAGAATGGTGTGGCCATTCGGATGGCAATATTATACCTGCTGGCCGGCCGTGTGGAAGGGAGTTGAGAGCAGCGTCCATTTCGTGTTAAATAAATATTAATGGGAAAACCTGTAGTTTCCTACATAAAGGATTTTTGTTTATTTGCAGTGATATCCCGGTTTTTGTCTGTACGATCTTAAATCTAAACATATGAATATTCATCGTTTGTCTGGGCTTTTCTCTTTATTCATCATCTTGTTGAATTCATTGAATATACAAGCCCAGGAATTCACCGTCAATATACAGGTGGACGGCTATACCAATGATACGTTGATCCTGGGGAGCTACTTCGGAGAAAAGCAAATTGTGAAGGATACGCTATTTGCAAAATCCAAAGGAAAATTTATCTGGCAGCCAACTGAACGACCACCTCAGGGTGTGTATCTCGTGCTGCTTAAACCAGACAATATCTTTGCTCAGTTTCTTGTCAATGCAACAGAAAACAAATTTTCGTTTGAGTTTAATCAAAAAGATCTTATCGGACTGAAATTTAAAGGCAGTCAGGAGAATAAAATCTTTTACGACTATCTCAAATACCTGCAGGATAAGAGGACACTCGCTGATACCCTCAAAGCTCGCATGGAAAAAGCTAAGGTGGCAGGTGTCACAGATGCCGAGTCGCAAAAAAAACTCGATGGTCTGGATAAGGAAGTCAAAGCCGAGCAGCAAAATATCATGGTCACTCATCCCGCTTCTCTCACCGCACTTTTGATAAAGTCTAATGTGGAGATTGATATTCCCTCATTTGAAGGCCCTGAAGATTCTGTGAAGGTGAGGAGGTACTATTATTATAAGGACCATTATTTTGATAACATCGATTTGAATCATCCTTGCCTCATCAGGACACCGTTTATTCATCAGAAAGTCGATTACTTCATCAATAAAGTTTGCAATCAACACCCGGACACCTTAATCAAAGCCATTGACTTTGTATTGAAAAAACTGGAAAACAATACTGACGCCTACAGATACTACCTTGCCGACTTTCTGAATAAATATGCGCAGATGAAGATTGTAGGAACAGACGCCATCTATGTTCATCTTGTAGATAAATATTACAAAACCGGTAAAGCCAGTTGGGTAACTGAAGATATTTTAAAAAAAATGACGGATAATGCTGACGAACTGCGCAATATCCTGATTGGTAAAATCATGCCTGATTTTACAACCTACCTGGAATCCGGGCAAGCCATCCGACTCCATGAGGTAAAGTCAACTTATACACTGGTGATATTTTGGGCACCTGATTGCGGCCATTGTAAAAAAATTATGCCCACCGTAGTGGATTTTTACAAAAATAATAAAGACAAAGGAGTGAAAATTTTTGCTGTTTGTACCAAGGGTGGGGATAAGACTGCAACTTGCTGGCCGGCAGTGAAGGAAAAAGGAATGGACGATTTTATCAATACTGCAGATGAATATCAGCGATACAATTCCAAGGTACGCATAAAGTCAACACCTAAAATTTTCATCCTGGACGAGAAAAAAGAAATCCTGATTAAGGATATTCCGGCCGAAGAACTTGATCGAATCTTTAAAGAAATACTACAGATTGATGGCAGAAAAAACGAAAGGCCGGTGTCGAATGAGTGATTCCTATACAGAGAATCCGACCTGCGCTGAAAGTAAATGCCTTCATACCGTTGCTTAACATTTCACTCTTCATCCCTGTATCTTGGAAAAAAGAAAGGCGGTCATTTACTGACCGCCTTTTCTGAACCGATAATTCACAAAATTTATTCTGCTTTGATAAATTTCTGAATGGCATGAACTTTTCCTTGTTCATCAATGAGTCTGACGAAGTAAATACCTTTATTAAGAGCGCTGACATCAAGTGATGTGAGCATTTCCTCAGTTGATTTTGTAAAAAGCTGTTTTCCAGTAGCATCGGTAACATCAATTTTGCCTGATTCGATGGTTCCTATCACATAAATATGTAGGTACTCGCTGACTGGATTAGGGAATACATTAAGTGCCAGTTCAGCTTTTGGAGTCTCATCTGTTTCAATTTCAATCTCACTGGCAGTTCCAAGCTGAACTCTCAACGCATAGCACGCTGTTGCATGCCAGTTGCTGTTTGATTTGCCTCTCACGAGTACATAATAAGTGCCTGGGGTAAATGTATGCGTGATTGACTCGTTGGCTGCATTATTTTGCGTTGACTTCTTTAACAGGCTTGTTCCTGTACTGTTGTACAAATAAATATCATAATTTGTAATCAGGTTTGTCAATGTAATGGTTGCACTGCCAGCGGATGTAATTACAAATTTAAAATAATCCCGGTCTCCAACTACGTTGATTAACCCAGTTACATCAGTATTAAACGGAATGGCAGCAGCTCCTCCAATCACATTGTTTGATGTGACATCGTACAGACTCTGGCAAGTGTTCGAACCGGCAACAGTTGTAAATTGATTGATCGAATAACTACTTGTACCGCTAAGACAATTAGTGCGTACCTGCCACATATATTCTGTTCCGGTATTCAGCCCCGTCAGTGTAAATGATGTTGATGTGATTGCATTTCCGACAGTAATCCAGTTGGCTGCGTTTACAGCGCGATACTCCACATTATAACTGACAGCGTTGGGAACAGATCCCCACAACAAAGTTGCTGCTGCTTGTGAAACATTCGTCACAGATAAACTGCTTGGCGCATCACATGCAAGTACTGTAATAAGTGTAGTAAACTGAGCCTGAACATATTCCCCTGTTGCCTGATTTGTACAAGTAGCTTTAACTCTCCAGTCGTAGTTGCTTCCTTCTGTCAGGTTGTTTAATTGAATTTGTGTGCCAGTGGTTGAAGCTGAAAGGACAGTCCAGGAAGCCTCATTTGATTTTTTGTATTCAACCAGATAGTTTACAGTACCGGAAACTCCATTCCACTTTAGCAAGGCGCTGTTTGTAGTGATATCTGTAGCAGCAAGACTGGAAGCATTACCACAAACCGCAGTAGTATTTAAAAATGCAGTAAACATTCCACGGCCATGAGTAGCTGCAGCCAGCATTCCATCAGATGCCCTAAACTGAAGCATGTCTGTGCGTACGTTTGGAAATGTTGTCTCTGGACTCCAGATTGTTGAGGCACCTTTAATCAGGTCAGTTTGCCAGATACCAGTTTCTGTAGCTATGATAGCTTTAGTGTTATCGCCAGGCAAAAACATGGCCCATCTTACAGGCATATTTGGCAGGTTTCCGTCGATGGATGTCCAACTGGTTCCTCCATCAAACGTAACCCAAACATTTTGAATGCCATAATTTGAATAACTGGTAATGATTGTATTTTCGTTTGTTCCAAATTCTATGGAAGAAACATAACCATTAGGTATAAACATGCCATTTCCAATACTTTTAGCAGTAGCTTCGGCAGAAGCATTTGTTACTTTTACAAGCACACCTGATGCTGAAGAAGTCTGACTGCCCAGGAATACAGTACCATTGGAAAACGGAGAGACTTTCACAGTCGATACCTTACCACCGCCAAGAGACACAGTTTTGCTGGCAAATACATTGGAAACAGCGGGATTTGACCAGACTACAAATTGATCATTACCACCAGCACAATACATGATGTCGTTATTGTCATCATAGTCAGTAGGGTTTATGAAGCGGCCAATACTGCTGGAGTAGTTGACTGTAGACCATGAAAAACCACCATTTGTACTACGTCTGTACTGGTTGTAGACATAGGCAGCAAACTGATAGTTGCCATTGGTCTGGTCTATGTGTACAAATGCACCATCACCACCGGTTACTTCTGTAGAAGACGCAAGTCCTGGCTGGTTCATTGAATGAGTGCCATTGTCCTGCGTACCACCCAGAAGGTAATCCTTGGCGGTAGGGTGAATTGCAACTGAATAGAATTGTTTGATTCTTAATCCTTCATTACGGTCTGTAAATGTTGTACCACCATCAGGAGATAAGTGAATACCGCCATCACTAGCCACCAGAATTCTATTGTCCGGGCGCCAGATGATCGTTTGCTGATCAGCATGTACATACTGACCTGTTGTACCGACCCAATTGCTCACTTTAGACCACGTGGTACCACCATTGGTAGACCTATAGCAATCAAGGCTGCCTACAATTACATTGTTAGGATTATTAGGGTCAATGGCTACAGCCATGCAAAACCAAGCCTGTCCACTCGTAAATCCTGGAGTACTGCCTGTCGGTGCCCAGTTGAGTCCACCATCTACAGACTTGTAAATAGTATTTACCTGCCAAGTATTCGAAGAGGGAAGGGCATACAAAGTATTCCCATTGCTTGCTAGTGCTACATTGTAGCTTGTAGGGGGGGGAGTGATAGCTGCAGTCCATGTATTTGCATCAACAGTTGATGGGTTATCTGTATATCTGTATCCTGTACCTGTTGCAGTAAAATATCCACAAACCAGGTGAAACCTTCCGGTAGAGCTGATGTCGAAGTCAGGAATTCTGCTGTCAAGTCCCGCGGGAGTTATATCACTCCAGCTTTTCGTTGCTTTTGTATATCGCTTCAATCCCTGGCTGCTGGAACTAATGCAACCTACATAGAGGTTCCCCTGTGCATCACATAACATTTTACTGACATTATAATAATTAGCTGTTCCTGCCATAGGAGTCCAGTTTACTCCATTATCTGTGCTCATCCACAAGCCTGAACCTCTCACTGCATCTGCATTGTACGATTTTTCACCAGTACCAAAATACATTATCGCAGGATTTGTCGGGTCCTGACAAATACTGCCAATAGAAAGATTTCCAAAAAAATCGTTAATAGGTGTCCAAACTGTTGGACGTGCATTTATATTCGTGGTCTTCCATAGCCCGCCGTCAACACCTCCTACCCAGACTGTATTGCCTGTAGGGTCATTGAGGTCGAACCACATTGCACGAACCCGGCCTGAAGTAATGGCATTTCCTGCACGTGTATTTCCATTGCTGATACCAACAACATCTTTGTAGGGGCCTCTTTCTGTCCACTCAAGTAAACCTCTCTCTCCTTCAGCAGTTTTTTCTGCTACCATCCTTTTGCGTACCTGGTATGCCTTTACTAGTTCAGATTTTGGGACATAACCTAAAACAGGATCTTTAGTCATATCGATTTCATGCTGAAGTCTTCTTGAAATGCCTGTAGGGTTTTCTTTTACCTCACGGATCTGAGCTGATAGTTCCTGTGTGAAGAAGAGAATTAGAATACTGAATAATGATAACGCTTTCATAAATTTTGTTTTATACTGGATTCGAAAGCAAAGGTATCTTCCATGTATTCCTGCAAGGGAGTCGTTGGATAATATCGGTCTTCAGGAGATAACCGAAATGGTAAGTCGTCCGAAATGTGCCTTTTTCAGGCCTGAAAGAGTGGAAATGCAGTGATAATTCTCTTCGATTTTCAGAAATTATTTTTCATTTTCAAGAAAAAAATTCTGTTTTTTCTAATTTTTAGTACCTAAACCACCATTTCTTTAGCAAGAATGGTGTGAAATTTCTCTTTTGTATCATTTTTGTCCATTTTCTGTAAATTCAGTCAGGACGACTGACACCAATCGAACATGAATCCTGCCTTTGGTTGAAAAAAAATGAGCGTGTAGCGGTTTTTTGATTTGAATGACATGCAAAGACAAATCAAGTGGTTGCTTTTGATCAAACGGGAAAACTGTTCATTTAGGCCTAATACTTATATATTATATATACATAATGTAAAAGACCGATGCGCTGTCAGGAAACAAAAGGTCAATCAAATGGTCATCAATATTGGTACTGCGTCATTACAAATAAAAAGGGCCATAATTACTTATGGCCCTTTTGTATGTATAACATGGACTAAAATTATTCAACTTTGATAAATTGCTCAATCAGCTTTGTCCGATTCGTGTAGTCAAGCAGCCGGACAATATAGCTCCCTGAAGACAAAGAACTTACATCAAGCGAGGTCAGCATCTCTGAAACGGGTTGCGTATAGATTTCCTTTCCATAAGAATCCAGAATTTGTATGGAATGTCCATTGAGTTTCCCAACAAAATATATATGTAATGTTTGTTGTACCGGATTCGGGAATATCTGAAGAGAAGTTATTTCTTCCAGAAGTGTACCAGGAATCTCCTGATTTGTGGCAGTGCCTAGCTGAACCCGAAGGTTATAACATGAAGTTGCATTCCAATTGCTGCTGGCTTTTCCTTTTACTTGAATATAATACGTTCCTGCAGCAAATGTGTATGCAATGGTTTCGTTGGTCGTTCCGGAATTGGTAGATTTTGCAAGTTGTAATGTTCCCGAACTGTTGAATAAATAGAGATCATAATTGGTAACAAGGTTGGTCAGAGTAATCGTAGCAGTACCAGAAGTCGTAATCACAATTTTAAAGAAATCCAGGTCACCGGATGGGTTAATGAGACCTGTGATATCAGTGTTGAACGGAATCAGACTAGCTCCGGTATATGTGTTATTAGAGCCGGTATCGTAGTTGCTCTGACAACTAGTGGGTATAGTTGTGAACTGACTTTGTGAAAATGAGCTTGTTGAATTCAAACAAATGGATTGTACCTGCCACTGATAAACTGTACCGGCTTGCAGTCCTGTGAGTATTGCGCTCGTTCCTGTAACTGGGGAATTTAAAGATTGCCAGGTACCGTTCGTAATTCTGTATTGTACATTGTACGACGATACTCCGCTCACAGAACCCCAGGAAACAGTAGCTCCAGATGGAGTGATACTACTGGCAGTGAGGCCGGTAGGAGCTACACAAACAGTACCAGGGGCCGCAGTGGTAAATTGAACTTCTGAATACTGCCCGGCTATTCCATTGGAACAATTAGCCCGGACTCGCCACTGATAAACAGTTGAAGCTGTTAATCCTGTGAGCGTAGTGGTAGTCCCGGTGACAGGCTGGGGTAGTTGCGTCCATGTCTGTGATGTAGAAGTCTTATATTCTACTGTGTAACTTGCAGCACCTGTTAAGGCTGTCCAGGAAAGAGTCGCTCCTTCCGATGTAATGTTTGTTGTCGCAAGATTTACAACATTCCCGCAGGTAGGAGTAATTTGTAAATTTGCTGTAAAAATACCTCTGCCGTGCGTGGCTGCTGCAAGTAAACCATCTGAGGCTCTGAACTGGAGCATATCAGTTCGTACATTTGGGAATCCCGTTTCCGGCAACCAGACAGTAGTCCCCCCGTTTATCAAATCAGTCTGCCATACCCCTGTTTCAGTCGCAATGATAGCCTTCGTATCATCGCCGGGCATAAACATAGCCCATCGGACTGGCATATTCGGTAAATTGCCGTCGATTGCCGACCAGCTTGTACCACCATTATAAGTAATCCAAACATTGTTTACACCATAATTCGCATAGCATACGATAATCGTATTTACATTCGTTCCAAACTCAATGGATGATACATAACCATTCGCAATAAACATTCCGCTTCCAATACTGGTGACTACCGGGGTTGCATTGGCGTTGGCAACTTTTAGCAGTACACCTGAAGAAGACGTAGAGGTACTGCCAAGATAAATCGTATTGGCAGCAAACGGAGAAACTTTAACGGCAGATACCTGGCCACCTGCACTGATTGTTTTTGTGGATTGAACCGGATTATTGTTAGTCGCAGGATTAGTCCATACCAGATACTGGTTATTCCCAGCTGCGCAGTATAATACGTTGTTATTATCATCATAATCTGTCGGATTAATAAATCGACCGCTTGAGGAGGAAAGGTTTACTGAACTCCAGGAAGATCCTCCATTGAAACTACGGCGGTACTGATTATATACATATGATCCAATCTGGAAATTACCATCGGTCTGATCAATGTGACTGGAAGCTCCATCGCCACCGGTTACTTCAATGGATGAGGCTAGTCCGGGTTGATTCATAGAATGCATACCATTGTCCTGAGTGCCGCCAAGGAGGTAATTAGTTTGTGTTGGGTGCACAGCGACAGAATAAAATTGCTTGATGCGGAGGCCTTCATTTCGGTCTGAATATGTGACACCTCCGTCATTAGACAGGTGAATGCCCCCATCGCTGGCAACCAGCACCCGGTTGTTAGAAGACCAGATCATTGCCTGCTGGTCTGCATGGACATATTGCCCTGTAGTGCCTACCCAATTACTCACCTTTGTCCAGGACGTGCCTCCATTGGTACTCCTGAAACAGTCAAGACTACCTACAAGTATGTTATTTACATTGGCAGGGTCTATGGCTACTGCCATACAGTACCAGGCTTGTCCGCTCGTGAAAGCAGGTGCTGCAATTGGCGACCAGTTTACACCTCCATTTGTGGACTTGTAAAGTGTTGTGACCTGCCAGCTGCTGTTGGCTGGCAAGGCATACAATGTATTTCCATTGCTGGTAATAGATACGTTGTAGTTTGTTGGGGGAGGGGACACAGCACTTGTCCAGGTACTTGCACTGACAGTTGCCGGGTTATCTGTATACCTATATCCGGTACTCGTTGCGGTAAAGTATCCACAGATCACGTGGAGCCTTCCGGTGGAACTCAGGTCAAAGTCAGGAATTCGCGCGTCAAGGCCGACGGGAGTGATGTCTGCCCAGGCGGAGGTCGCTTTCGTAAATCGTTTTAATCCCTGGCTGGCCGAGCCAATACAACCAACATATAGGTTACCCTGCGCGTCACAGACCATTTTACTCACATTGTAAAAAGAAGAAGTACCCGCCATAGGAGCCCACGTGACACCATGGTCAGTACTCATCCACAGGCCTGCACCTCTGACTGCATCTGCGTTATAGGCCTTTTCGCCCGTACCAAAATACATGATGTCGGGATTGGTCGGATCCTGGCAGATGCTTCCAATGGATAAGTTGCCGAAAAAATCATTGACAGGGGTCCAGCTCGCCGGTCTGACAGCAATATTGGTCGTTTTCCACAAACCGCCATCGACTCCTCCGACCCAGACAGTGTTTCCGGTTGGATCAGACAGATCAACCCACATAGCACGTACCCGTCCTGATGTAATGGCATTGCCTGCGCGGGTATTGCCGTTACTTGTGCCCACCACATCCTTATAGGGGCCCCTTTCAGTCCAGTTAAGTACAGCCCTGTCACCCGACTGAAGTTTCTCTTGCACTAGACGCTTTCGCACCTGATAGGCCCGGATGAGTTCCGATTTTGGTACATAGCCCAGCTCCGGGTCTTTTGTCATATCAATTTCATGCTGAAGCCTGCGTGAAATACCCTGCGGTGTTTCCATGATTTGACGAACTTGCGCCAACACATTTGACGCAAAAAATAATAGAAAAAGAAGTGACGTATTTTTGATGTTGTACATGGAAACAGGTATAAGTGAGTTAACAGGGTAAAAGTAGTGACAATCAAGCCTTTTTTATAATATAAAGACGCCCATTTTTGAAAGAAATGTTCTTTTATCTAGCCAATTACAGTGGCTGTGAATATTTACCCAAAATTTCTTACCTATACGGGTGGAAATTAAATACAGCTATTCCGTAATGCTACATGTTGATTCGGAAATGGCTGCAGAATTCCTGAATTGCAGTTTTCGAATCTGAAAATTGTTCAAGAAATCGTATAAAAGAACTTCCTATAATGCCACCATGGAAATATGTTTTCGCCAGTTGAAGAGAATGTTCGTCAGAAATTCCGAAACCAAGCAACTGTGGCGATTGAAGTTCCATTTCCCTAATTCGTTCAAAATAAGATAATTGTACATCACTAAAACCTGTAGTGTTGCCTGTAATTGAAAAATCTGAAACCACATACAGAAATGCAGTACTTAATCGGTCTGCGAGGCGTATACGCTCCTCAGTTGTATCAGGAGAGATAAGGAAACTCGTGCCAATTTTAAACGTTTCAAATAGTGCAGCATACTTTGTTTCATAGTATTCCATTGGCAAATCAGGTAAAATTACCCCATGTATTCCTGAATCCGCTGCTTTTTCTAAAAACTTCTTTGCCCCATATTGTAAAAATGGGTTGTAATATCCCATCACCATCACAGGGATGTCGGTGACTTTCCGGATAGCGGTCATTTGCTCAAAAAGCAGTTCAATTGTCTGCCCTTGTTGCAGAGCTGTTTGGTTGGCCCGCTGTATCACAGGTCCATCCGCCAGAGGATCAGAATATGGCATTCCAAGTTCGATCAGATCTACACCCGCTGCTGCCAGTTCACAGACAAGAGCAGGAGTTGTTTTTGGTGTAGGAAAACCTGCGGGCACAAAAACACTCACAATTCCTGATTTTTTCCGCGTAAAAAGGTCAAGCATTTTCTTTTTTTTTAGTGGTAATCAATGTATTATCTGTCAGACAATTGCTGCATCCGTTGCATATATGTATTCATGTCTTTGTCCCCTCGCCCCGATAAGCAAACGATCACATTACTGCCCTCAGGCAATTGAATTTTGTCGAGAACAGCCAGTGCATGCGCACTTTCCAGCGCCGGAATGATTCCTTCAGTTGCCGCAAGGTGAAACGCTGCATCCAGGGCTTCGTCATCCGTTGCAGACAATACTTCCGCACGCCCTTGCTGAATCAAATGTGCATGCATAGGCCCAATTCCGGGATAGTCAAGCCCCGCAGAAATAGAGTGAGGTTCTGTAATTTGCCCATCTTCTGTCTGCATAAGCATCGTCTTGCATCCATGAATGACACCCATGGAGCCCAATACACTCGTAGCCGCCGACTTTCCCGAATGCAAACCCATACCAGCCGCTTCAGCCAGAATCAGACTGACCGATGGCTCATCAAGAAAGTGGTAAAATGCTCCGGCAGCATTACTTCCACCTCCCACACAGGCAAGCACCGCATCTGGCAATTCTCTGCCAGTCATTTCCGAAAACTGACGCACCATTTCCTCACTGATGACTGATTGTAGTCTTGTGACAAGGTCAGGGTAAGGGTGGGGGCCAATAGCTGAACCAATGATATAATGTG
>JAJTEZ010000051.1 GCA_021298335.1 Saprospiraceae bacterium
ATGCAGGCCGATTACTGCTTTCTCATACCCCTGGAGTCTGAAGCCGACCCAAACAACCTGGCACCCACCACCAGCACCACTCTCCAGATGGCCATGGGCGACGCCATCGCAGTGGCCCTGCTATCACTCAAAGGATTCTCGCAGGAGCAGTTTGCCCGCTTCCACCCAGGTGGCAGCCTGGGAAAACAACTTTACCTGCGGGTTGCCGACCTTATACTGCGGAACGAAAAACCCCGCGTCTACCTGAGCGACCCTCTGACAACCATCATTTTTGAGATTTCATCCAAACGACTTGGCATCACCGCCGTCGTAGATGATAATGAAAATTTGTGCGGCGTCATCACCGACGGAGATCTTCGCCGCATGCTGGAGTCAAACCATCAAATGCCCGCCCTAAAAGCCGCTGACATTATGAATATCAAACCCAAAACTATCGCTCTGGACAGCCTTGCCATCGACGCCTTAACTATGATGCGCACGCATTGCATTACCCAGTTAGTTGTCCTGGATCAAAACAGATACAAAGGCATCATCCATTTGCACGACCTAATCCGCGAAGGAATCATCTGATCAAAAAAAAAGAGGAAAATAACTGGTCATTTCCCTCTTTTTTAAACATTTATCTCTTCAGGATATAACGTGCCGTTAAAGCACCATAACCTCCCCGGAAACGACGGACGTTATCAAAATCATCCGTGTCATATACAATAAATGTAGGCACGTAGTCAACGCTAAGATTCAACGGAATGTCCTTGAACGTGTACTCCAGCCCAATATTGCCTGAAACACCTACTTCAGCCCATGAATAACTGCCGGCAGCCCATGAAAAGAAATTGGCACCCGCACCATAGTACCAGCGCAAATCTTCCACCTCCTTAATGTCTTTATGGATAGAATAATTGACACCCCCCATGATGCTTCCTCCCCAGTGGATACCCCCGAAAAAGTCGATACCCGTTTTTTCAGAAAAAAACTTCTTATAAGACGCCACCAGACCATAGCCGAGCTTACCTCCAACTGCCGTCTGATAATCCTGTGCACGACCTGCAATAGTCAGCGCCATTACAAAACAAAGAACAATGAATACTCTGGTTTTCATATGAATTTGAATTAAAAAAGTGAAAAATCTAATTATTGTTGTAACCTTTTCCCTTACCTTCTCTTTTTACGGAGAGTGGCATCGCCGGAGGACCCCGTCTCACTGCCAAAGAAAAATTTACCGCCCATACCCACCGAAAAAAGACCTATTTTTTCAGTATCAATCGTGCCCACCTGATAATACCCCAGGTCAATGCCAAACTTGTTTCGCTTGCCCAACAAGATGCCCGCATTGCCACCAAGATAATTCCAGCCTTCCAGTCCACCAATGGTCGTAAACTGATAAATATATCTGGGTGATGCATAGATTGAAATTTTTTCATTGGGATGGTAACTAAAATAAGCAGGTAATTGAAGGTTCCACAAACCTACAACCAACCCAAACGTACCCACCTCTGCTCCCAAAGACATAGCAAACGGAGACATGCGATCCCCTACCAGCTGATATTTTGCTCCGACACCTACATTCAAATTTGTATTCAACTTTAACAGCAAATCCAGCCTGTCGGTCAAGCCGTAACGGCCACCAAGTTCCAGATTTGGAAAGGCCAGACGCGGAATGTAGGTCACATCCACAGAGTCTTCCAGATCTGTGAAAGCCGGACTCTGAGAAAAATTCAATGAAACACTTGCCTCACCATTGCCTTCGCCCAGCGAACGACCATCCTGGTAGCCCGTCAGAGAGGCACATCCGCTAGACAGAAACATTCCCAGGAAAATCAGGCAGGCATAACCTGTCGAAAAACCCAATCCAATTTGATAATTTACTTGTCTCATAGATCCCTTGATTTTACATTTATAATCAGTTTATTGCCAATAGAGTAACAAATATATAAAATAACATTTTGTCAAGAGGAAAAAGACAAAATAGAATACAGAAACCATTGATCAAATCGCAAAAAAATAAATCCAATAAGGTGCCGGAAAATAAAAAAGGCCATATTTCAGTGAAACATGGCCTTACAAATCTTTTATGATACAATTTTATGACACTACCTGCACAAGCAAGCTGACTTCATTGCGCAGTACTTCTACAAATCCTTTTTTTATGGAGTAAAACTGCTTTTCTCCCAGCGCGTTGATGACCCGAATGTCACCCTCTCCCAAGGCAGCAACAATCGGGGCGTGATTGCGTAAAATTTCAAACTGACCGGAGATACCAGGCACCTTCACCGAGGTCACCTCTCCATCAAACAGTTCCTTTTCAGGGGTCAATATGGTTAAATGCATTTTACTTCTCTTTTGATTAAATTACGCAGCGGCATCAGCCAGCATTTTCTCCCCGGCAGCAATCACATCTTCGATCCGGCCCTTCAGGTTGAAGGCAGCTTCAGGATATCTGTCCAGCTCACCGTCCATGATCATGTTGAAGCCCCTGATTGTATCTTCAATCGGAACCAACACACCAGGAATACCTGTAAACTGCTCTGCTACGTGGAATGGCTGTGAAAGGAATCGTTGTACCTTTCTCGCACGGTACACCACCATTTTATCTTCTTCTGACAATTCCTCCATACCCAGAATGGCGATGATGTCCTGCAATTCGTTGTATCTCTGCAAGATCATCTTGACCCTCTGCGCACAGTTGTAATGCTCTTCGCCGATGATAGCCGGGTCGAGAATTCGGGATGTCGAATCCAACGGATCCACCGCCGGATATATACCCAAAGAAGCAATTTTACGCGAAAGAACTGTAGTCGCATCCAGGTGAGCAAAGGTCGTCGCCGGCGCAGGGTCAGTCAAGTCGTCAGCCGGTACATACACCGCCTGCACAGAAGTAATAGAGCCTCTCTTGGTGGACGTAATACGCTCCTGCATCAAACCCATTTCTGTGGCCAGTGTAGGCTGATATCCCACCGCTGATGGCATACGGCCCAACAATGCAGATACCTCAGATCCCGCCTGCGTAAATCGGAAGATATTGTCAATAAAGAACAAAATATCCTTGCCTCCATTCGGATCACTGAGATCACCATCCCGATAGTATTCGGCCAGTGTCAGACCAGATAAGGCTACCCTTGCTCTTGCTCCAGGTGGCTCATTCATCTGCCCAAAAACAAACGTTGCCTTTGACTCTTTTAATTTTTGTGTATCTACCTTGGATAAGTCCCAGCCTCCTTCTTCCATAGAGTGCATGAAGTCCTTGCCATAATTGATAATACCGGATTCCAGCATTTCACGCAGTAGATCATTTCCTTCACGAGTACGCTCTCCCACGCCTGCAAACACGGAAATACCATCATACCCTTTTGCGATGTTATTGATCAGTTCCTGTATCAATACAGTCTTGCCTACGCCTGCACCACCAAACAAACCAATTTTTCCACCCTTTGAATATGGCTCAATCAGGTCAATTACCTTGATTCCGGTATATAGCACCTCCTTCTCTGTGGATAAGTCCTCAAACTTGGGTGGCTTGTTGTGAATACTGTATTCTTTCGTTCTGTCCAGGGCAGGCAAACCATCGATGGGCTCACCCACAACATTAAACACACGGCCCTTAATCTGGTCGCCCACAGGCATCGCAATCGGCTTTCCAAGGTCCACTACATCCATGCCTCTTGTCAATCCATCTGTTGAGTCCATCGAAACCGCCCGAACACTGTCTTCACCCAAATGCTGCTGCACTTCAAGGATGAGCTCTTCGCCATTACTTCTCTTTATGGATAGTGCACTTAATATTTCTGGAAGGTGACTATTCTCCCCTGAAAAACTGACATCTACAACTGGTCCGATGATCTGCTTGATTTGCCCTGTGTTTGCCATATTTCAATTTATGTTTATCTGTTTTTAAAAATCGGCACAAAGATAACGTTAATTCTCTTATTGTGAATAATTTATGCCTTTTTTACATGCCTTCTTTTGTGGAATCCAGGACAGCAATGACAAATTGTATTTAGAAATAATTTTATTCGAAAAAATATTATTTCGATTAATTGCTTTTTTTTATCCACTTATGTCATTCTGGCTTTTTTTACATACTAAATATTTTACATGTTTATTTTCAGGGCGTAGTAGCCCGCAATTGCAATTGCGGGCCAACATTTCAATTGTGGGCTACTACATTGCAATTGTCTGATCTGTGAAATGACCTGAGACCTGGGTCACCCTCACATTTCTTTACCCTCAATCGGAGGCGTATTCAAAGATTTTTTGTAACATTGGTCAAAAATCCAGTATTATGGTCATCACACGTTTCGGCAGCCTCATTTTATCTCTCGTTTTAGGCTTCACGACCTTGCAGGCACAGGAATATACACCAACTCAGGCAAACCTGGCCGCCAGACAGGCATTCCAGGATATGAAATTCGGCTTGTTTGTCCACTGGGGCGCTTCCAGCGTGCTCGGGCACGGCGAATGGGTCATGAACAACCGGAATATCCATGTCAAAGACTACCAAAAACTCCAGCATCTCTTCAATCCTCAACAATTTGATGCCGATGCATGGGTAGCCATGGCTAAAAACGCCGGCATGAAATACATCACGTTTATCACCCGCCATCACGATGGATTCAGCAATTGGGATACCAAATTCTCCGACTGGAAAGTCACAAATACCCCTTATGGCAAAGATATCCTCAAACAACTTTCCGAGGCCTGCCAGCGACAAGGTGTCCAGTTATTCCTCTATTATTCTATCCTCGACTGGAGCCGCGATGACTATCAGTATGCAACCGGTAAAACAGGCAAAGGCACCGCCAGAACGCACTCCGAACCCTGGGAAAATTATATCGGGTTTATGAAAAACCAATTCACAGAGCTCCTTACCCAGTACGGCCCGATCAGCGGCATCTGGCTGGATGGCCACTGGGACCAGCTAGATAACGACCACGATAAAACGCTGCCCTCAAAAGTCGACTGGCACTACAACGAATTGTACACACTGGTCCATAGCCTGCAGCCCGCATGCCTCATCGGTAACAACCACCACCTTTCACCCATTCCAGGTGAAGACTTCCAGATGTTTGAAAAAGACCTTCCAGGCCAAAACACCACAGGGTTTGGAGGAGCCGATATCTCTTCTCTTCCGCTGGAAAGCTGCGAAACCATGAACGACAGCTGGGGATTCAACATCACTGACCACAACTATAAATCATCCAAAAAACTCATCCAATATCTCGTCAATGCTGCCGGCCGCAACGCAAACTTTCTGCTCAACGTCGGACCCATGCCAGACGGAACCATACAGCAAGAATTCAAAGACACCCTGGCCGTCATGGGGCAGTGGATGGCACAGCATGGCGAATCCATCTATGGCACACGTGGCAATGTTTATCCGCCGGCAGAATGGGGCGTGATGACCAGAAAAAGCAACGAACTGTTTGTGCACATCCTGAAAAAACCTGGGCAAAACTTCCTCTTTTTACCCGCATTCACAGAAAAAGTGACTAAAATGACAACGTTTGCCTCTAAAAAAGATGTGCGTTTTCAGACCCAAAAAGAAGGTACATTTATCTACCTCGATGGCGTGCCTATGGATGCCATTGATACCATCATCAGAGTTGTGCTAGCAAAAGAATAACAATTTTCTGCTATTTCCCTGAACGTTTCGACTGGTCTTTGCGTATCAGCTCAGCTATCTGTTCGGTTTTCAAATTTTTGCCGATGATTGTCCGGTCCGGATTCAATAGGTAAATCTCCGGAGTAATATCTACATAATACTTTGCGTAGATCGATCGGTTGGTAGGATCATACACATTGATCCAGTCTGAGATATTATTTTCTTTGATGTAGGATTTCCACTCGGTATCTTTTGTGTCAATGGCGATGGCAAACACTTCGACGCCCTTGCTTTTCCATTCCTGATAAAAGGCACGCATCTTGGGTGTTTCCTTCTTGCAATGCTCACAATTGGGTGAAAACATATATACCAAAATATACGGAGATTTGATCGCATAAATGGATTTCTGCTGCCCGTTTGGATCAGTAGAAACGACATCTGGGCCCTTTCTGTTGAGCAGACTGGGACGCATTTCAGCAGTGCGTTTCTTCAGCTTGTCCAGCTCCCCTTCCCGAAACCAATGCTTCGTTTTTTCATTAAAGTACGTGTCAATGATGTGGACATACACAGCCTCACCATCCATCACAGTTGTTTTGGTGGGCTGGTAGTTGAGCGCAATCCAATTGGTCACAAACTGAAACACCTGATCATTTCCCTGCGCTTTTCGGATGATCCTGTCCGCCTGCGCAATGATCGAATCCGGCAACTGAGGCACCAGCTCTGTCATGTACCTGCGAAGTTTGTTGAATAAGACAGGCGTCCGCATCATTCGCTCGTCTTTCAAATCCATGTTGTCCCAGAATTCCTGACGGTAGAGATAATATTGCCTGACGGTATCCACATCTCCATTGGCCTTTCGAACATCGCGAACCATTGGATTCTGTCCGGCAATCTTAAATAATGTGTAAAATTCTCCTGCATAGTTTGTTTTGCATTTCTCCAGATGCACGTTTCGTTTATCAATCCATTCGTTCAGTTGTTTTGAGGTAATCTGACTGTTTGCAGACTGACCGGATCCTGATTTGGAAACATTCTGCAGTGAATCAATCACCTGCTGAATCTTCAGCCCTTCATACAAAAGTTCGTTGGAAATATGTCCGTCTATCTTCATGCCATACACAAGCTGGCTTTGCTGTGTCCTGAATGCAAACTTCTGGTTGTCGTCGATCAGAAACTGAAGGTTTTTAAAATCGGGAAGCAGAAAGTAATACATTCCGCCATTCATCTTTTCTTTGCGGGAAATGGTAAATGAACCATTGGCAGAAATATTCACAGAATCCATAATATAATTCTGGTCTCCAAAAATGCCTATAATCTTGAGCTTACCGCCGGTATATCCGCTCACCTGTCCCTGGATTCTGACTGCTTCCTGACCATATCCTGTACTTGCGAGGATTATAAAAACTACCCAAAGGATTTTTCTGATTTCCATGCAGACGTATTTTATGCTATAATACAACAGACCAGCTTATTGTTCACAAGGCCACAGCCAGTTGTCGAGTGGATATGAAATATTGAGGCTGTAATGCCACCATTCTGTAGTGATGGCGCGGAATCCATACTTTTCCATCACATTTTTCAGAAGTGCCCTGTTTTTCAAGACCTGATCAGGCAAATCAGTGTATGCATGATGGGCTTCTTTGCCAAAAAAATCAAACGGCGTGCCCATGTCCAGCTCGCGACCATCCTGATCAGTCAGCGTAAGGTCTACCGCCAGACCGCGGCTGTGCATCGACCCCTTTTGCGGTGGGGTGACATAGTCCGGATCGGGCACTATATCCCACAGCTTTTGCTGGTACGGCCGGGGCCTGAAACAGTCAAACAATTTGATACCATATCCGTACTCCTCCTCCAGTTCCTGCCGAATATTATCCAGTTTTTGGGCTGCCTCAGGGCGCAAAAAACACCTGCCACAGTCATAAATTTTCTGTTTTGTAAAATTGTTTTTTGTGGCATAACGAATATCGACCTGATAGCCCTCGTTCTCCGTCAACTCCTGCCAGTCAGACGGAATGTCCTCTGCCGGTTTGGGTTTATCCCCACCGTCTTGAACATCTGGTGCAGTTTCTCCGGATCTTTCCGGGTTTTCAGGACTTTCGGTAGAGTTAGTTTGTTCTGTATCCAATGGATGTTGTTTTGGGTCCCGGCACTGCAAAAACAGACCTGCACAGCAAAACATCAGTACCCAGAGTGTCAACTTCTTCATTTGCAACTAAATTTAGGGTTGTGGTGAAAGCGAAATGAGTCGTTCCTGGAGCCATTTCACTTGATTGTCGATATATTTCCTAGGGACCAGCCAGCGTTTGAAAGCCGGAAGAAATGTATTTTTCCGGAAAGGCAAAGGGTCCGGAAGCCTGTTGCCCGGATACTGAAACAACCCAAACTGGATATCGTGGTCAAGGGCAAGCCACAAAAAGACATCATTGCCCACATCCTTTGTGACAGTTTCAGCTTGTGCACTTTCCAGAAAGACGTTTTTTCTGCCCTGCAAAAAGGCGCCATACAGACTGTCAGGGACGAAAACCACCCTGGAAAAGGTATAAAATTCCTGAAAGGCAGAGGATAGCCATTCAAACCGAAGCTGGTCTTCGGATCTGGCAGTTTCCAGCATGGATGAAAACCGTTTTCTATTACTGCTGCCGGCAGGCAATTGTGCCAGTGCCTGACTTAGATACGCAATCTTTTTGCCCTGTGTAGGCACCCGAACCACCAGGGTTCCTGACTTAAACCGCTGTAAGAGCTGACGGGCATTCTCATCTGCAGTAAGTCGATCCTTATAATTCTGCATACTACAAGACCCCAGAAAAAACAGAAAAACCAATATACCATACTTCATGATGCGAAGGTAAGACTTCACAACTTCTTCGGCTAAGAATCATCAGATAATTGTATGTATCTCACAACTTTCTACGTTAAGATTTCGTTAAACCAAACGGGAACGGCTTGACCCGTAACTTTCAGTGATAATTTCGCACTGTGTGTCCAGAACCGGCACTTCCGGTTTTTTTTTCAGATATTTGCGCCTGCTTCTCTAGAAACTGGAGATGTTATTTGCAAAAAATGAACGTGTATGGATCTTTTAAAACCTTCTCTGGATATTGAACTGATCAACCAGCAGGTGACTATCGACAGCGCATTCCTCGAGCCACTCCAGGCAGAAATTGCAAAGCACGTTGTCGGTCAGAAATACATGGTGAGCCGTCTGATGATTGGACTTCTTTCACAGGGCCATATCCTTTTGGAGGGTCTACCAGGCCTGGCAAAGACACTTGCTATAAAATCTCTGGCAGGAGCCATCGACGCCAAATTCAGCCGGATTCAGTTTACACCGGATCTGTTGCCTTCTGATGTCGTGGGTACCATGGTCTACCATCCTGCCAAACACGAATTTAGCGTAAAAAAAGGACCCATCTTTGCCAATTTTGTCCTGGCCGACGAAATCAACAGAGCACCTGCAAAAGTGCAGTCAGCATTGCTGGAAGCCATGCAGGAACGGCAGGTCACCATCGGAAATGAAACCTTTCCGCTCCAGGAACCATTCCTCGTTCTGGCCACTCAAAATCCACTCGACCAGGAGGGCACATACCCCTTGCCGGAAGCACAACTTGACAGGTTTATGCTGAAAGTCAACATCGGCTATCCCTTACGCGAGGATGAAAAACAAATCCTGCGTATGCATGCAGCCCCTGGCACTTCTGAGAAAATTCAACCCGTCGTGGCACAGGAAACCATTCTGAAAGCCCGCCAGTCTGTGTCCAGAATCTACATGGATGAAAAAGTGGAAAATTACATCCTGGATCTCGTCTTCACAACCCGGGATCCGGCCTCATTCCGCCTCAGGGAACTCAGCCCGCTGATTCAATACGGGGCCTCGCCAAGGGCAAGTATCAACCTTGCACTGGCAGCCAGAGCCAATGCCTTCATGCAGCGCAGAGGATATGTGATCCCGGACGATGTCAGGCAGGTCAGCAAGGATGTACTGCGCCACAGGATTGGCCTGACCTATGAAGCAGAAGCTGACAATGTCACATCAGACGATGTCATCACCCGCATTTTACAAACAGTCCCTGTCCCATAAACACTTTGTAACCAAATCCAACCATGAAGATCACCGGGAAACAGGCACCTCTATTCATCCTTTTTTGCTTACTGGCAGCTTCTGCCTTCGGGCAAACAGCGTACACACGCCAGGATGTGAGAGACCTATTTCCGATCAACACCAAAAATGTATGGATAAACCAGCTACGAGGCTACCTCGATGGAATTCATCTGGTGGACATGCTCATAGGAACAGACGGCCATAGCTGCAAAGGAGTGTACACACTGGTAAGCAGCGGTGAAACATTTTTTGTGGAAGGTCAGGAAAAAGACCACTGGATGGAACTGGTGGAATTGAACGGTGATCAGCGCCTGTCAGGTTTTTTGTTTGGCAAATACGATGGAAGAAATTTTGAGGGCCATTGGATGAATACAGAAAAATCTGATTCCCTGTCTCTTGTCCTTCATTTTGTAGGCAATTACGCGGCAGAAGAGCCCATTCGTGTGTCACCAAGGCAGTGGCACCGGATTTATGAAGGTATGCTGGAAGGCAAAAAACAGAAAATCTATCTGAAAAAGGAAGAAGATACATTTTATTGCGTGCATGAAGACGATGGGCGCAGGCAGCTGCATCGGACAAAAGGAAAGGGAGGAAAAGCAGAGTTCCTGGTCTTTGGTTTTTCCGGATGCGTGCTGGAAGGGAAATGGCTGGGACTGGATACGACAGCGTTGCAAAAGGTAGATGTCATCCTGCCCGCAAAAGATGGCTACGAAGTAGTCGGCACATTAAAGGAGTCCTCTGCACTCGAGTTTACGACCTACGAATATGCAGATTACCACAGTCGCCTGGTCTGTCTGAGGCCACTGTCTGAAAACGTAAAATTTACACAGTGGATGGACCAGAAGTTGCAAAATTGGGTAGACGACCATGAAAAGCAACTGGTACTGACCGGCACTTCCAGCAAAGGTTCAAAAGATCGCTGGGTCCAGTATGCGGAAGGATGGGTCGAAGTAGACTTATTTTTACCACAGGTCGTGAGTGGCACAATTTACCTCCAGAGTTCGCTCGAAACACATACAGAAAAGATTCCTTTCATTTTTGATTTGAAAAATGACAGGCCGGTTGTCATTGCAGATCTGTTCCTCGACAAAATTTCTGCCCGTGAAACGCTGTCCCGCCTGGTCAGAGAACAAGTGGAAGGAAAACAGTGGCAACAACTGGAGTCAGTCTGGGTAACAAAACAGGACTTCGGCTATTGCACTCTTTCTGATGCCGGTATTTGCTGCAGGACCGATTTTCATTCAGTGTTTGGAGAAAAAACAATTACCCTAACTTATGATGCTCTGCAACCTTTTTTGAAGGATAACAGCATTTTGAAGGCCATAACCGGAAAATAATGGAAGCCCCGGACCTGCTCAGAAAAGTGAGGAAACTTGAAATTCGGGCTAAAGGCCTGATGAATCAGCTGCTTTCTGGAGAATACCACTCCGCCTTCCGGGGCATGGGTATGACGTTTAGCGAAGTTAGGGCGTACCAATTTGGTGATGACATACGAAACATCGATTGGAATGTCACAGCTCGCACAGGAGATCCATACGTCAAAATCTTTGAAGAAGAGCGTGAACTGACAGTCATGCTGCTGATCGACATCTCCGCCTCACAGTATTTTGGCAGCCGCGACCAAAACAAGTATGACCTGACCTCTGAAATTGCCGCCCTGCTGGCGCTGTCAGCCATCTCAAACCAGGATAAAGTCGGGGCCATCCTGTTTTCAGACGAGATCGAAAAATACATTCCTCCGCAAAAAGGAAGTAAAGCTCTATTACACATCCTAAGGGCCATCCTGCACCACAAGCCCTCCGGGAAACAGACAAATCTAGAAAAGGCGCTGGATGCCTTTTACCGGACACAAAAAAAGCGAAGTATCGTCTTCATCTTATCAGATTTTATAACGCCTTCGTTTCAAAAACCACTGCAACTGGCGGCTCAAAAACACGATGTTATCGGTATTGCCGTCAATGATGTCCTGGAAAAAAAATTCCCATCGGTGGGACTCATCCACGCCATGGATGCTGAAACGGGTGAGTGCCGCTACATAGACACTTCAGATCCCCTCGTTGCCCGATTTGTGTCTCACCAGTTTTATAACAAACAAGATGAACTGAAGTCTCTGTTTTCCACCAGCGGCGCAGACATGGTGCATATCCAGACTGAAGAAGATTACTCCACAGCACTGCACCTTTTCTTTCAGAAACGCACAAAAAGAATGTGAAATGGAACTTTTTGGTCGCATTTTTTGTTTACTCCTCTTTTTTGGCCCCTTGCAAGGGCAGCCAGGCCCCTCCATCAGCTTGCGTTCAGCAGCGGATACCGTAGCTCTGGGTGAACCTTTTATCGTCGAAATTGACTTGAAAGTGCCAAAGAAATCACAAAATCTGGTGCTGGACTTTACTTCCTGGACAT
>JAJTEZ010000052.1:0-25629 GCA_021298335.1 Saprospiraceae bacterium
ATGTCTCAGTCAACGGATACCTTTTTGGTGGTCAATGCCCCGGACACAATCCTTCTCAGAGCTACAAGTCCTGAAGGATGTTTCACTGAACTTAAAATACCTGTCAAATCAGATTCACAACTGAGGCCAAACATCAATGAACTAAGCCTTTGCGATAATAATCTGGGAACATTGGACGCGGGTACGGGCTTTGACCGATATTTGTGGTCTACCGGGGCGACAACCCAGGTGATTACCACAAATCAGCCAGGTCTGTTTTGGGTGGAAGTGAGCCAGTCCACTTGCCAGGGTAGAGATACAGTCGTAGTCCTGAACTCGGCAACACCTTCCTTCTCATTGAATAAAAATCCAATCACTGTTTGTCGTACTGACGAAGGTTTTGGCCCCTATTCGGTGGATTTTAACAGCGTTGTACAACCAGCCGGAGTGCAGGGATTGTGGAGCGAACTGACCTCCTCAGGGGTAGACTTGTCGGGCACCTTGTCGGCAGTCAGCTTTCTGGGAGTGCCTGCTGGCACATACCGATTCGTGTTTAGCACAACCGGAGCAGTATTGCCCTGTGACAACCAATCCGATACATTAACCATTCATGTGAATGCCTGCCAATGTCCTGAAATTCTTCCCACAGGCCCGTTTTGTAATGCAGGCTCCGCCCCGGTAGATATGAAGACGAAGAAGGGCAATCCTTCTCTGGGAGGGACGTTTTCTGTGATTAACCCTTCAGGAATTACCATGAACAATGGCATTTTCAATCCCGCCGGACTCACTGCAGGCATGTACACCATCGAGTGGGCACTGACAGCACAATGCAAACCTGTCATTGAGGTAGAAGTCTATAACAAACCCAACGCACAGCTGACGACACAGCAATTCACCCTGTGCAATGACAATGCCAGTGGAAATTCCACGATACTTGATTTGAGCAGTCTCCTGCAAAACGGCACATCTTCTGGAGACTGGCGGCTAGTCAGCGGAACGGCAGGTGCTTTCAAGGCTCCATCCACAGTTGACGGCAAAGGGTTGCAAAAAGGGGAAAAGCTCCTGCTCCGCTACATCACAAACAGTGCACAGCAACCTTGTGGTGAGGATTCAATAGATCTGGAGGTAGTCATAAGGGATTGCCGTTGTCCGGAAGTGATCATCGCACCTTTGACGCTCTGTAATGGCGATAATTCCAGTATAGATCTGAATGCATCTACAATCCTGACCACAAACCCTGCGGGAGTATCTGGAGTGTGGTCTTCTTCGGTCGTGGGTGCTGTGACGCAGAACCGGTACTTAAGTCCACTTGGCATACCATCCGGACAACATACCATTACCTATACATTGACTACGACTGTAAGTGGTTGTCAGGATAAGTTTACCCAAAATATTGCGATCTCCCTGCAGCCGGTAGCCGAAAGTGCAGGCCCTGCAACTGCATGTAACGTAAGTTCGGGGAATGGACCCACAACGCTTCGGTTGAACGATTTGCTGAAGCCTGGTTTTAGCGCATCAGGGGTTTGGACGCAGTCATCTGGTATGCCTGCATTGCCTATTTCAAATGGACAGGTAAATTTTGCAGGTCAGCCTGTGGGATCTGTATTTAAATTTACTTACACACGTACTGCTACAGCACCTTGTACTCCGGTTTCGGCAGAGGTTGAAGTCACAGTAAAGAGCTGCGAATGCCCGCCAATCCTAATTCGTCAGCCTGATCCTATATGCAATGAAAGCGGCATATTGAACCTTTCATCGCTTGAGTTACCCGGTAATTCACCTGGCAACTGGCAGGTAAAAACTCCTTCCGGAAATAGTCTGGCTGTAAGTAATAAATTATTGGATGCCAAAGGTTTGCCTGAAGGAAACTATACACTCACTTATGTTCTTTCTCCTTCTCCACAAGGCAACTGTCCGAAGGATTCTTTGGTTGTACTGCGGGTTGTAAAACAAAATAATGCGACGCTCAAAGATACTACCGTTTGCAATACAGCATCGGGTTCTGGCCCTTCTGTTCTTGACCTCAGAAACCTTGTGTTGACCACCACAGGCAGTGGAAAGTGGGTGGATGAAGATGGAACAGATGTCCCCAATATTACCAATGTCAGCTTTGTAGGCAAACCATTGGGGACCTTAACGTTGTATTACGTCCTGCCTTCAGCAGCACCCTGCGTAGATCGGAGGATTCCTGTACAAATTGAAGTCGTAGATTGTTCATGCGATCAGATAGATCTGGGCCAGATTCCTTCGATCTGTACTGATAAGGCCAGCTTTGACCTCAAGCCTTACAGTGATCCCCGACCGGGAATCTGGGTTTCCAGCCAGTCCGGCGTACTTATTCAGAATGGCATACTCAGCCTGACGGGTCTGCCCGCAGGTGCCTATGAGGTGACTTACCAATTGGCTACGCCTCCTCCGGCACCCTGTCCGGCTGATAAAAAAACCCTGATCAATATCTTCAATCCCAAATCCGCTGGTACAGTTTCCGGTGCTCGATATTGTGCAGGGACTACCGATGTGGTCAACCTGTTTGAGCGTCTTGATGGTGAAGCTCCCGGCGGAACCTGGACTTTCGTATCCGGAGGTTCTGCAGGGTTTAGCGCAGCCAATGCTACCTTCCAGCTTGCTGGCCGACCTGCAGGAACCTATGTGTTCCGATACACCATCAGCGGTCAGGCTCCCTGTGCGGATGATTCAGAGGATGTCACGATACAGATTTATCCGCAGCCAGTAGCAGATGCAGGTCCAGATAAAACACTCGATTGTCAGGTTAAATCTGTCATTTTGGGAACCAGCCAGTCCACATCCGGCTCAACTATCGTATATGAATGGAAAAGAGGAAATGACCTGCTGGGAAATGCCAGGACAATTAGTGTCACAGAAGGGGGTATCTACAATTTTGTTGTCAAAGATACTGCCACGACTTGTGCCTCTACAGATGAGGTTGTCGTCGCACAAAACGCAGGACTTCCCGTATTTGAAGTCAGCCTGGATCCAATTGCCTGTTTTGGGCAGACAGCTACCCTCAGGATCTCAAAAATTACAGGAGGCCAGGCGCCTTACCAGCTGTCTTTGGACGGAGGGAAGAGCTGGCTTCCGGTGCAGGGTAATGCCACAATTCTTAATGGATTGAAAAAGGGTCAGTACATTCTTTGGCTGAAAGATGCCAATGGATGTATCAATGATGCATGGCCTCCATTTACTCTCAATGAACCACCACTTTTGACGGTAAACCTTGGTCCGGATATGACAATTAATTTGGGACAGGACACATTGATTGTGCTTGCCCTGAATCCTACAGCGACCAGCATCGCCTCCGTCAAGTGGTTTGCTGATGGAAAGGAACTTACCTCAGAACAAGGCAAAACATCTCTTGTGGTAACGCCATCAGAATCCACAACGTATTCTGTTACAGTGACCAGCCAAAGCGGATGCGTGGCGTCTGATGCTGTTGTCGTATCGCTCCGTCGTGTGAAACCGGAATGTGTACCCAATATTATCACACCGGATAAACCCGGAGGAAATCAGTACTTTAGCATTCATTGCGAAGAGGTGGAACTGGTCACGCGTTACAGTATCTACGACCGTTGGGGCAATCTGGTTTTTTCTGCCAAAAACCTGAGTCCAACTCAACCATCATCCTTCTGGGACGGAAGGTTGTCAGGTCAGGGAGTGGTGCCGGGCGTGTATGTTTATACCCTCGAAATGTTGTTTAAGGACGGAAGTACAGAAACCAGAACAGGTGATGTGACTGTGGTGAAATAAAAAAAATCGTCCCCTAAAAGGGCTATTTTTTGTACCCTTCCTGGGGGCATTCTTCAGTTGAAGAAATTATTTCATGTACAATGTGCTGAGGTGTAGAGGACAATATACAACAGAATTTTTTGCATGTACTTCTGACAATGCATCAAGGTATTTTAAAGGGTAAAGCACATATTACAGATAACTGATATGGTATTGTTTTTGGATTAAAGGTAAGCGTCACAAAGGAGATAAAGATACTCCTGAAATTACCTTATAAACAACCAAAACTCAGTTTATGCAATCCAAAAAAGACGAGATTCTTTTTCGGGATACGAGGTTTTTGATTGGCGCTGGGATGATATTCCTGGCAATATTGACATTATCCATTCAATATCAAATCACAATCTGACCCTTACCGAAAACAAAAGAACCCTTCGCAATCAAAATGCGAGGGGTTTTTTTATGTAAAAAATTCGGGGAATGCTCTTTTATTCAAACCATTTTTGGGGGTCAAGCTTCGTTTTGTCTTTCCAAAGTTCAAAATGGAATTCCCGCTTTCCTTCCTCGTCCTGACCAGCTCGCCCCAGCACCTTGCCTCTGGACACTTTCTGTCCCTTTTTTACGCTCACTTCATCTAGTTTGGCATAAACTGTCGAGTAGTTTTCATGGCGCACAATGACTACATTTTTAAATCCGGGCATAAAAATGAGACCTACCACTTCCCCTTCATGCACACAAATCACATCCTGCAGACTATTGAGCGTAAAATCCACACCACTGTTGCTTACCTGTATATTGGGAACAGTAGGGTGGGGGTGAGTGCCAAACCTGGAAGTGATTTTTGCATTGGCGACGGGCTTTGGCAGTACACCCTGAAGTTTTGAAAAACTACTGCTTCCGGCTGTTGTCTTTTTGCCGGATTCAGCCGCCGCCTCACCTGAGGAAGATTTTGACACTTTTGCTAACTCAGCCAAAATGATTTTTTCAATGGCTGCATTGAGGTTTGCCTTTTCTTTTTCACTTTTTTTGAGTTTCTTCTGTAGTTTGTCCTCTTCCAGTCCTAGCTTTTTAATCAGTTCATCTTTTTCTTTCTGCTCTTGTTGTAGTTTTTCAATATTTTTTGCGCTTTCCTCCAGTGCCGCCAGGTTTTGCTCCCGGGTTTTGCTGATTGCCTCATTTCTGACCAGGATCTCTCCCTTCATCGCCTTGATCTGACTTAATTTTTGGGTTGTAAATTGCTCGAGCTGAGACATGTATCGCCACCTGATCATCAGCTGATTTAAGCTGGCAGATGATAGCAGGTAGATCCACTTTGAATTACTCATTTTTTTTATATAGCCTGTTCTGACCATATTGGCAAATTGTTCTTTCAACATAGCATACTTTGCCTCCAGGCTAGATAAGGTTGCTTCATTTTCCAGCAAGACCTTCTCGTTCATCTGAATTTCCGATTCCAGGGTTTCCAGCAATTTTCGCCTGCTTGTCATTTGTTGTTCTAAAACACGCAACTGTGCCAGATTTTTTTGCCGCGACTTTCTGGTAGATTCCAGCGCCTTGGAAGTTTTTTCGATTTCCTTTAAAAGTGCAGTGCGCTGCTTTTCTAAATCCTGCCGCGACTGGTTCCAGCCGGGTACACTAAAGCATAGTAAAAAAAATAGGAGATAAAATTGGTTAATTGATTTTTTCATACTGAGCGGGAATGGTAAATGAAAGGTCTGAACTCACATTAAATTGCAATTCTTCGCATTGAAATTTCACGCGCATTGTGCCTTCAGGTGCTGTGATCTCCATGGTCCGGGCAAATGAGATCCTGCCAAATCCGGAAACTTCCCGGTATTCCTCAAATGAAAGTGTGGTATACCTTAATTGTGCATCAACCGCCGTCATTTTCTTTAACTCCAGCGATGTTTTCTCAAGATAATAGGAGACCTTTAATCCCTGTATTTTGGAGGAAATTACTTCGTAATCTCCATCACTGGAGATTTCAAGCGATGAAGTGTCAGGAAGCATCACATTCCCAGCGATCAATTGCTGCAGGTCAGTCAGATTGGCGTCAAACTGGTATTTTCTGGTCAGATCTGCAATCGCCCCTGATTCATACGTATTTTCCAGTCGGTATAAGATTGTATACGACCCGGTATCAGCAAATACTCTCGCCGCTTCCAGCCCAAATTTGCGCACCGAAATCAAAACTGCACTATCCGACTTCATTCTGAAATGCAATGTGCCTGAAATTGTTTCTCCATCAGATTCAATCTGGGCCTGTACTTTTCCTTTCAGCCACTCAAATTCCACGTTTCGTTGCATCAGGGCTTGCAATATTTCTGCTTCCCTCTTTTCAGGTGGTTTATCTGTCGCCAATAGGAAATTTTGGCATATCAACAATGCTATCAATAAGGTGTTAATACGCATTACTTTTGGTTGAGTTTTTGGAAAGGTGACAGTCTGCTGTCATCAAGTTCTAGTGATTTGGAAAAGCAAGCTGCTGCTTCAGTGAGTTTACCCTGGCTCTTCAGCACATCGCCTTTTAATTCCCATGCCATGGCATTGGAACCCTGGGAAAGTCGAAGCGATTCGTCAGCATATTGTAACGCGGAGGGCAATTTCTTCTGGTAGTAGGCCTGAATGCCCAATACGCACTGGATTCTGCTTTCCAGGTCCGGATTTCCGGCTGCAATCAATGTTGCTTCGTCCAGATTCTGTGTTGCCTTTTCCATTTCAGCTGTATGAATTTGAGCCAGCGCCAGAAAAATATACGGCAATGTCTGATTCGGGAAATAATCCAGAGATGCCCCACACGATTCTTTCAAACCCGACCAGTCCTCTTCACCTTCCAAGCAAAAGAAAAGTTGCTCCCAGACAGAAAAGGGTCTCTGGGAAATCGTCAGCGCCTGCCTGTATTCGTCAATCGCCTTTCTTCTCTTTCCAATCGACTTCAATATATCAGCGTAAACAGCATGGCAGGCCGCTGTCGTTGGGTGCAACCTGACTACAATTTCACCAAGGCTTTCCAAAGAGGCGCCAAGGATCGTGTCCCGGGTCTCCACCAATTGAAGCACGAAAGGCAGCAATGTCTCTATTTTTTTCCCTGCACTGATTTGAGGATCTGCCATGACTGTTTTCAGGTTTACCAAGACATCATCTCCTGTAACCCGCTGGTTTGACAAGATCGCAAGTCCCGCTTTTGCATCGGCATCTCGGGGGTCCAGCAACAGGATTTTTTCCAGATATGGTCGTGCCTCTGAGACCCTGCCTGCTTCATGCAGGACTGCCGCAGCCAGTTGGAGGTATTTTTTCTCATCAGGGTAAGTATCTATCAGTCTCTCTGCTTCCTTCACAGCCAGATCAGTCTGCCCGGTTTTTTGGAAACACTCTATTTTTTGCAACGAAACATCAGTGCTGAATCCCCGCTCCATTTCTTTTGACTCCAGTGCGGCTATGGCATACGTATATTTTTGTATAGCCATCAGCCAACGGATTTTCTGATCCCGCCAGATGACTTTCTGAGGTTGTAGCGCAATCAATTTGTCAGCCATGGCATTGGCGTCCTCAAACCTCCCCGTCTCTTTGAAAAACTGGAAACCAAACTGCAATATCCACTCGCTGCCCGGATCCGTTGCTATCGCTTGCTTCAGGAAATTTTCACATTGAGCGATGTCCTTTTCTTCGTAATTCCATTTTGCCAATGTCAGAAAAACGGTCGAACTTGGGGACTGCATTTCCCGGCGAAGAGTGTCCAGGATCTTGATGGCCTCCTTTCGCTTGCCCTTGTTGAAAAGAAGTGTAGCCTCAACAAACTTGTCTTCGTAGCGAACATCTTCTTCTGATATCCGCATATCCTGCGAATAAACAGGCAGGACCAACATACACGATAAAGTAAGTTGCAGAAAAAACCTAAACAGATTTGAAGCCATGAGGACAAAAATAGTTACAATGTGTAACGCAAAACCAAAGGTCTTTGTTACAATTTTCAGGTCATGAACACAAATTCATCTGTCATATTTCCCAAATTGCGAATCCAATTCGGGTGCGCATATTATTCGATGACTGTGATTTTCAGCATGTTTGTTCTGAAACGCTTGTGCAAAGGCATACTGCCTGTATTGATCACAATATCACCTGTTTGCAACTCGCCGGCCTCTTTAAGCATGGCATTGACATCTTCAATTGTCTCATCAGTTGTAGTAAATTTTGTGTATAAATAACACTTTACTCCCCAAACCATACTCAGAGTCGACAACATGTGCGGCTTGTCTGAAAAAATATGTATTGCCGCTTTTGGACGGTAAGACGAAATTTTAAACGCAGTATATCCATTGACAGTCATTCCCAGAATCGCCTTTGCATTTACATCTTCTGCAAGTCTGGGTGCAGTCAGGCAAAGCACATCCGAAAGAAATGTTTCAGTATCCGGATCAGGCTGCGGACGTTTCATATGCATATGGTAGTGTGCTTCCGCCTCGCCAATGATCTTGCGCATCGCCTCCACTACCAGAGCAGGGTGACTACCTACCGAAGTTTCGCCGCTAAGCATCACCGCATCTGTACCATCCAGCACCGCATTGGCAACATCTGTCACTTCAGCCCGACTGGGGGAAGGATTTGTAATCATACTCTCCATCATCTGCGTGGCCACAATTACCGGTTTGGCCTTTTGAATACAACGGGTAATGATCATCTTCTGAAGAGCAGGAAGTTTTTCAATCGGCATCTCCACGCCCAGATCACCCCGCGCAATCATGATGGCATCAGAAGCCTTGATGATTTCTTTGATATTTTTAATGGCCTCGGGCTTTTCAATTTTGGCTACTACTTTGGCAACGTGTTTTTTTGCCTGGATTCTCTTTTGTAAATCTTTTACATCTTTTGCTTGTCTGACAAATGACAAGGCAATCCAGTTGACAGGCTGTGTGAGGACATAATCAAGATCTTCCAGGTCTTTTACTGTCAGCGATGGCTGACTCACTGCCGTATCTGGCAGGTTGACCCCTTTATTGGACGAAAGAACGCTTCCAAATAACACTTTGAGCTTCACTTCGTTAAAACCATTTGTGGAAACCACCTCCAGCACGATTTTTCCATCATCCACCAGCACCTTCTCTCCCACTTTTACATCACTGGCAAACAACTCATAACTCATGTAAATCCTGTCCATATTGCCAATACATTCTTCATTGACAAAGGTCAGTACATCTCCTGGAGCGATTGGTAAAGCATTGTTTTCAATCTTGCCTACCCGGAGCTTTGGTCCCTGAAGGTCGGCGAGAATGCCCACGTGAAGATTGTACTTTTCGTTGATTTCCAGGATGTTGTCTATCACTTGTTGGTGCTGCGAATGTGCACCATGTGAAAAATTCAACCGGAAGACATTCACCCCGGCTTTGACCAGATCCAGCAAGGCTTCCTTGCTGCTCGACGCCGGACCGATAGTTGCCAGGATTTTTGTTTTTTGTGTGTCGTTTACGTGAAGTGTTGCCGCCATAAAGTACGATTTAAAATGCGGAGGCGAAGTTAGTGTATTTTTAACAATATATGGGTGGATCTCCCCATTTTTGATCCGCACTCAGTCCAAAAAAGTAAAGGCAATCTGCGAATAGTTGCTCTTCAGCATCTATGCTTTTCGATGATTCGTTAGCCTCAGCTTAACCTCTAGGGCTATTTTTCTCAAAAGCAGCATCCACGGTAGTCCATGCCAAAAAAAATCAAGCCAGTCAAGCCATTGCATGCCGTTGGCTCCGCCGGCAATCCATCGTATTTTTCCGAAAATATGCGGCTCCGGGAAGAACGGGGCCAAACCCAGCGTCAGTGAGGCAATGATCAGAAATGTCCAGTCGTTGTATATCTTTTGTTGCTCCATATGATTGGTTAAAATGCAAAGATAGCTGTTGCCAGGTAAAGCGAAGGTAACACAGGTTACACAGCATTTATGTCCCTAGCCTGATTTCTGAAAGTACCAATGATCAGGATCATCTACAAATTTTGCGAAACAAATAAGAGATTTGCCGCAGAGTGTTGTAAATTTGCAATCTAAATTTAGTCTAAATAACAAATTGGTGAACCGAAGGACATTAGCAGACCTTAACATGGGTGAATCAGCCTATATTTCAGTGCTTGCTGAAAACCTGTACACCTGTAAATTGTTAAACCTCGGATTACTTCCAAGAGCCAGAGTCACCATGGTTCGGGTAGCCCCTTTTGGAGGTGCTTGCTATATCGGACTCGACGGATACCAGATTGCCATGCGGTGGGAGGAGGCAAGAACGATTTTTATTGAAGAGGTATGAAAAACGAAGGCCAGATGCCCCTTGTTGCTGTCATGGGCAACCCAAACTCCGGGAAATCGTCCCTGTTTAATGTTTTGACTGGTCTCAGGCAGGAAGTGTCAAATTTTCCCGGGGTCACTGTAGATATCAAATCTGGTACCTGTACGCTGGACGACGGCACACGAATCCAGGTGGTCGACTTTCCCGGTACATATAGCTTATACCCCAATTCTTCTGATGAAAAGATTGTTGTCAGCGTCCTGCTGAACCCTTCCAGTAATCTCTTTCCGGATCTCATTCTCTATGTTGCCGACGTGACCCAACTGGAGAGACACATGCTCCTCGCGTCCCAACTGCGAGATCTGGGTATTCCGTTGATCTTTGTTCTCAACATGATCGATCTTCTCGAAGATCAGGGACAGTCTCTCCGCCTCGACGAATTGAGGAAATATCTTGAGCTGCCAGTCCTCAAAGTGTCGGTCAGAAATCGTCTGCACCTGGATACTCTGACAGGGGAAATTAAAACCCAACTTCAAAACCTGAAACCGGATCTGACGCCCTTATATACACTCAATGATACGGAAAAATTTGTCGCCTCCCGTGTTCAGCGAAAGTGTGATATCCCCAACCTCTACATGGCCAAAGTCACAGCTCATCACAGTACATGGCTGGCACACCTCTCTCCCGAAGAAAAACATTTTGTGGAAGAGCAGATCGAGCGATCAGGGTTCCACAATCTTCACCTCCAGGTCAAAGAAACCATGGGTAGGTTTGACGCGTTTACACCAGTTGTAAAAAGCGTTTTCCAGAAAATTCGTAGGCAGGAACAATCTTTCACCGAACGAATGGACAGTTGGATGACCCACAGATTCATAGGCCCCGTACTGTTCTTTTTGATTATGCTTTTTGTGTTTCAGTCTATTTTTACCTGGGCTGAATACCCAATGGAAATGATTGAGTCGCTTTTTGCCTACGCTGGCGAGAAACTTTTTATGATCCTACCGAAAGGGTTGTTTGCTGACCTGATTGTCAACGGCCTCCTGGCAGGTCTTGCGGGTGTCGTCGTTTTTGTGCCTCAGATTGCCATTTTATTTTTCCTGATTTCTCTGCTGGAGGAATCAGGATACATGAGCCGTGTCGTATTTATGTTTGACAATGTGTTGAGAAGGTTTGGCATGAACGGCAGGAGCATGGTGGCACTGATTTCTTCAGGTGCCTGCGCCATTCCGGCCATCATGTCTACCCGGACCATCACACATCCGGGGGAGAGGCTGGTGACTATTCTGGTCAGTCCGCTCATCAGCTGTTCGGCAAGACTACCTGTCTATGCGGTGCTGGTGGGTTTTGTTGTGCCCGAGGGGTCCTGGATTGGCATCTTTGACTACAGGGGCATTGCCATGATGGTGCTATACCTGCTGGGTATCACCGGTGCTTTGGCGGCTGCGTGGGTGTCAAGCAAGCTGATCAAAATGGAGGGTGCGTCTTTTCTTATGATAGAATTACCCAATTATCAAGCCCCCATCTGGAAAAATGTCATCGTTGTCGTTTGGGAAAAAGTCACATCCTTTATAGTCAATGCTGGAAAAATTATCATTGTCATCTCCCTGGCTTTATGGTTTCTTGCCAGCTTCGGACCTGCAAATGATCTTCAGGAAGCGGAACATATTGCCCGTTCGATTTCTGTAGAGAAAAATATGACCGAAGACGAGATATCGCACCAAGTAGCCTCCGCACGAATAGAGGCTTCATATATCGGACGGATGGGTAAATGGTTTGAACCGGCTATAGCCCCACTTGGATTTGACTGGAAAATAGGCATCGCTATACTGACGTCTTTTGCAGCACGAGAGGTTTTTGTAGGCACTATGTCGACCATCTACAGTCTGGGCAGCGATTCAGATGAAAAAACTCTTCGACAGAAAATGGCCGCAGAACTAAATCCGGACAACGGACAACCCGTTTACCAGGCCAATACCGCAGCATCGCTTTTGGTGTTTTATGTGTTCGCCATGCAATGTATGAGTACACTCGCGGTGACAAGGAAGGAAACAGGATCCTGTCGCGTACCTTGGCGCGCTGATCGCCTATAATCTGTTTTGAATTTCACTTGCCAGGACGAAGCCATCGGCTGCATTTTAATTTGTCTACAGAATATTCTGGTATCTGCTGACTCAGGGATTTTGAAGCAACAGTATAGGGGTAGAAAATTATTTGACTGCGATGCAACTGATCTCCACATGCACGTACTTCGGCAGGTTGGCCACCTGCACAAGCTCTCGGGCGGGCGCCGTGTCTTCGGAGAAATAGGAGGCATAGACTCCATTGATTAGACCATACTGTTCCATGTCTGTGACAAAAACAGAGCACTTGACAATGTTTGTATAGTCCATACCAGCGGCCTGAAGCACATAGCCAAGATTTTTCATGACCTGGTGCGTTTCGTCTTCAATGCTATCTAATACGAGTCGCCCCGTCTGCTGGTCTATCGCAATCTGACCTGATACATACAACGTGTTGCCACTCAGAATCGCCTGATTGTAAGGACCGACTGGTGCAGGAGCCTGTGGATGAAAAATTACCTGGTTCATATCTATGAAATTTATAACACAAAAAGCTCCGCATGTCATGGACAGGGGAGCCTTTACTTATCTTGACAAAATGGTATTATTCCGTTTCTTCAGCTTCTTTAGCCTGGATCACAACCTGACCCTTATAATACATAGAACCTTCATGCCAGTAAGCCCGGTGCATCATGTGTGCTTCTCCTGTGGTCTTGCAAATGGCAAGCTGCGGCATTGCTGCCTTGTGGTGTGTTCTTCTTTTGTTCTTTCTCGCTTTGGAAACCCTACTCTTAGGATGTGCCATGGTCTTCTATTATTTGGTTGTAAAAAATATTATTGTCAAAAAAAATTATTCAAGATCAAGTTCTTTCAAGCCCTCCCAAAAAGTCGCGTTTTTCAGCTCATCAGTTTCTGATTCCTCATGACGCCCCAATTTTTCCAATACCTCCTTATTGCAGGGAACAGGATTGTCGTTACCGCAATTATACACATTCACCATGGGCAAAGACAAGCAGATGAGTTCGTACATTACCTGAGATAAATCAATTTTCGCCTGATCGTCCTTAATAAACAATACCTCATCATCACTTAGCTTGTCATCACCTACTTTGACAAGCATCGAAAAATCTCCACGCACAGGCAGTTTTATATCTGCAAGGCATTTGTCACACGTGGTCGGGACTCGTCCGTTTATCTCAAAATGTAAGTCCATCATTCCAGGTCGCTTATCAGCTCTTACCCTAACAGAAAACTCGCCGTTCTCAATGGGGGAAGCCGGAAACTCCCGAAAAAAATCTGGTCCTGCCGAAAATTCATATTCATGCAAACCATCTTTCATGCCTGAATAGGGCAAGGAAAAATGTTCGAGAATATGTGTCATAAAAGAACTTTTTCAATCGGGGGGCAAAGATACGGTTTTTTGATGAATTTTGGAAATTCTTGACGGAAAAGATGTTCAAAAAGTACGACAAATCAGTAGCTCCTTGAAAATGAACGAGCATTTGCCTTCCAATCAAGGGTGGTTTGAAATCTAAGTTCAAAAATAAACGTACATTTGCAGCCATGATTCAGGAAGCAACACGGCCCTATTATCCGATTGTGGAAGTACTCGATGAAGCCTATGAAATTCCACAGCTGGGACGTAGGCGGCGCATTTCAGTATTACTGCCTCATAATTACTATACCACAACGCGACAGTATCCTGTGTTGTATCTTCATGACGGACAGAATCTCTTTGACGAATACGCCCCTTACGGAAACTGGGGCATCGACCACACCTTACAAGCACTTTCATCAGCCGGCTATGGCGAAATCATAATAGTGGCCATCGACCACGGAGGCCCTCTGCGCATTCAGGAATATCTGCCTTATAGCACTCCCAGATACAGTGAATCCGAAGGGAATCTCTATCTCTCCTTCATGCTGGAAGACCTCAAGCCGATGATCGATAATAAATATCGAGTGCTGACACAACGCGAATTTACAGGAATTGGCGGTAGCAGTTTGGGAGGCTTGATTAGCCTCTATGCCGGATTTGCACACCCCCACATTTTTGGAAAAAAATTGATTTTTTCCCCGAGTTTGTGGATCTCTGATGAAATTTACCACATGGCTCGCACATACATCCCCGCAGGTCCCACAGATATTTATCTCTACGCAGGAGGGATGGAAAGTGCTAACCATTACGGTCAAGTGCTGAGATTGGACACCATTCTCCAGGAAAAACGTAAATATGATGGCTTCGATCTGATTTTTTCCCACAACCCTTCAGGTCAGCATCGCGAAATACATTGGGGCGAACAGTTTCCCCTGGCGCTCAAATGGTTATATTTTCAAAAATATACTTCAATTCATGCCACTAATCATCACATCTGACGAAAAAAATCTGCCCGCAGATACCCTGCTCGCTTTTTCAAAAAACAGCTACCAGGCAGAACTCGTTCAGCTTCATGCAGGTCTCAATTATAAACCTAAGCTCCCGGTAGGGGCAAAAGAGGTCACACACCTACTGCATTCAGAAAAAAATTCACGCATCTGGGTACTCGGACTTGGTGATGAAGCAGATGCGCCCAAAGTACACATCAGCTTTCGAAGCTTTTTGGTCCAGCATCGCCAAAAAAGCGCATTGCAACTGACTGTTCGTACAGATCAGCTCGACGACCATGAGCTGTTTCATGCCGTCATAGGACTCCGTCTGGGAATGATCAATCATGGACTCTTTCGGACAAATGGTGCAAAATTTATCGAACCTCAGGTTACACTACTCGTCAAAGAATCCCGAAAAAATATTGTGGACGAAGCTTCCATCATCTCGGATGTGCAAATGCAGATCATGGAATTGGTAGACCAGCCATCCAATAAAAAAACACCGCAATTTATCGCAGCCAGGACAATGCAAATCACAGAAGGCTCCCAAGTGAATCTTCAGGTAATTGCAGCTGAAAAACTACAGTCTTTGGGTATGGAAGCCTTGTTGTCGGTAGGGCAGGGCAGTATCCATCGTCCGCTTATGCTGGTGATGGAATACAATGGTAAAAACTCAACCAAAGGTACACCAGATCTTGGTCTTGTAGGCAAAGGCATTACGTTTGATACAGGGGGTATTTCCATCAAACCCTCAGCCAATATGGCTTTCATGAAAAGTGACATGGCAGGCGCCGCCGCAGTCATCGGAGCAATCACAGCTGCTGCCCGCTTACAAATGCCCATTCACCTTGTGGGAGTAATTCCTGTGGCCGAAAATAGCGTCGATGCACATAGCATGCGACCAGGTGATGTCATTTCTTCTTACAGCGGAAAATCCATTGAAGTGATCGACACTGACGCGGAAGGGCGCCTGATCCTGGCTGATGGCCTTTCTTACATCATCAGGAATTTTCAACCTAAACAACTCATCGACCTGGCAACCCTGACCGGAAGTTGTATTGCAACTCTCGGAAATGCAGCCGCTGGTATGTTTACAAACAACCACCATATGGCAGATACTCTCGCCAAAGCGGGAGAGAAAGTCAATGAGAAAGTCTGGCGACTGCCCCTGTGGGAAGATTATATGGCAGATATGCAGTCAGAAATTGCCGACATCAAAAACTTAAGTGCAAAACCCGTAGCCGGAGCAATTACGGCAGCCAAATTTCTGGAATTTTTCACTGAAAAGCACGAAGCCTGGGTACATCTCGATATCGCCGGCGTGGCTTTTACAGAAAGTGAATTTGCCAAATCACGCACAGCTACGGGGTTTGGAGTCAGACTCCTGCTGTCTTATATGCAGCAATATCTTTTATCGCAGGGTGCCAATATCGAAAGCGGAAAATAATCAGGTCTGCTTTTTGCACTTGATTATTAGCTGATTACAGGTTCATCAGCTTCCATAACATGTCTTTTAATTCAGTGATGCCCTGTCCACTCACGGATGAAATAAAACACAACGGTATATCTACTTGTATCTCAGGGCGCAACAAGGCAATCCACTCCTCATCTGCCAGGTCGCATTTAGTGACTGCCAGCATACGGGGTTTATCCGTTAGTTCGGGATTGTACATCTGCAATTCGCGCAGCAAAATGTGGTAGTCCCGGGTGATGTCTTCACTGTCTAGCGGTATCAGAAAAAGCAAGACAGAATTTCGCTCAATGTGTCTGAGAAAACGAAGCCCCAGGCCTTTTCCCTGGTGCGCATTTTCAATGATGCCGGGAATATCAGCCATGATGAACGACTGGTGATCCCGGTATTTTACGATGCCCAGGTTTGGTGTAAGAGTGGTGAATGGATAGTTTGCAATTTCCGGTTTCGCAGCTGTGGTGGCCGCAAGAAGGCTTGACTTTCCTGCGTTTGGAAAGCCTACCAGTCCGACATCTGCCAGAACTTTCAGTTCCAGGATTTTCCAGATTTCTTCGCCCGGCTCACCTGGCTGTGCATACTCCGGTGTCTGACGTGAGGCCGATTTATAATGCGCATTGCCCTGTCCCCCCCGTCCTCCGCGCGAGAGAATGCGCGTTTCGCCATGAGCGGTGATCTCAAAGTCGACCAGTCCTGTTTCAGCATCTCTGGCAACCGTGCCCAAAGGTACTTCAAGAATGACATCTTTACCGCTGGCCCCGGTACAATGATTGCCCGTGCCCGGCATACCTGCGGTCGCAATCACATGCTTTTGATATTTCAAGGCGAGCAAAGTCCATACGTTGGAATTCCCTTTCAGGATAATATGGCCGCCTCGCCCTCCGTCACCCCCGTCAGGCCCCCCCATGGCAGTCATCTTGTCGCGGTAAAAATGTGACGAACCTGCACCGCCGGCGCCCGAACGACAGCATATTTTTACGTAATCCACAAAATTCTGTTCCGCCACAGGGATGCTTTCTAGTTGTTATGAACTTGTATAAATGTCGTCGATGGCATTCGTCAACCTGCCAAAAATCTCGTCAATAGTGCCAACTCCCGGTATCATTTGTGATTTTCCCTGGTCCTGGTAATAATCAAACACTGGTGTTGTTTCTTTTTTATAGACGTCAATGCGCGTTCGAATGACCGCTTCATCATTGTCGTCTGCCCTGCCGGAAGTTTTGCCACGACCCAGCAATCGAACTACCAGCTCTTCATCTGGAACATCAAGAGCAACCAGCGCAGTAACAGAAGTCCCCTTGGAATCCAGAAATTCGTCCAGCGCTTTCGCCTGGGCGATCGTCCTTGGAAAGCCATCAAAAATGATGCCCCTGGCCTCCGGATGCGCATTGACCTTGTTTTGCAGCATACCAATGGTCACTTCGTCAGGGACCAGCTCTCCTCTGGACATATATTCCTTTGCCTTCAAACCCAGAGGCGTGTCATTGCCCATTTCGTATCTGAAGAGGTCTCCTGTGGAAATGTGCAGAATCTGATATCGCGCAATCAGATTGTCAGCCTGAGTCCCTTTGCCTGATCCCGGAGGACCAAATAATATAAGATTTAACATCGCGTCGTTCATTTATTCTGCAAATATACCGTTTCTTCTGCAGCACTTTATCAGTGCATCGAAATATCGTTGACACCAGTAATGATGTCCACCCCATACAACAGGCGGGTCTTCCAGTATGGCGATACTAAAATGTTTTCTATTCGCACTCCTGACGTATTTGTGGCATGAATCACCTCAAGGATGCCTTCTTCATGTTTTGTCACTATGCCCACATGTGAAATTTTGTCTGCGCTACCAAAAAATATAAGATCGCCCGCCACAAGCGCATCTTTTTCTTTTCTCTTGCCCAATTTTGCCTGAGTATATGACGGACCCGCAATCGACAAACCTGAGTTTGAATAAATATAGGAGGTAAAGCCACTGCAATCAAATCCCGTATCAGGTGTCTTACCTCCATATTTGTAAGCCACACCTCGCATTTTCTTGGCACTTTCTACAATCTGTTCCCGCAATACAACCTCCCTGCTTCGCTTGCTTGCACCGGTCTTTTTCGCAGCATTCGTGACAATGGGAACATTCGTCCTGCTACCTCGAACCTCTTTTTTGGGATTTCTGCCTGCGTGCGATCTTCGTTGGTGGCTGGCTCTGTTACATGACTCCAAAAGGATGATTGTCAAGGATAAACAGAGAATGAGCTTTAGAAAATGGGTGTTTTTCATTCAGTTATATATGATTGCAATTAAGTATATCAAAAATAATACCAGTTGCCTCCAATCCTATATCTGATGTGACACGCTGTTAGTGTTGTTCTGTGTAACTTTTAAAGTTGTTGAGGATCGCCTGCCAACCAGCTTGTTGGAGATCGACCGGATTTTCTGTTTCCGGATCAAAGGCTACAGTGATTTCAGTGCCCCCATCGGTTTCAGTGAGGTGCATGGATGCATATCGCCCACCAAACTCATAGGTAAATGATTCTCCTGGAGCAATGGCAGTGTATACAGCTTCAAAATCAAAGCCAAAACTACCGTCTTTGGCTTCCATTCTTGCAACATAACGTCCTCCAACTGTTAAGTCGTTGGAAGCTGAGGGACAATGCCAGCTGGGATCAGCAAAATTCCATTTAGTCACATGTTCAGGAAGAGTGTAATAGTCCCAAGCTTTTTGCCTGTCAGCAGAGACCAAAGCGCAGATCGTGATTTTTTCCTGATTTGCCATTATTGTGTGATTTGAATTGGTTCAGTATATAAGATTTCCCATTGGTGGCCGTCATGCAAAACCAGACACAATGCTATATCGTCCGAAAATTGTTCCCGAAATGAAAAGCCAAGTTTGGTCCAAAACTCCCTCGACGTATCACCGTCCTTGATGGCTAGATTCATAAAAATGGAGGATGTCGTCATGAAAACTCTGACTTTTTGATACAGTTGTAAAGGTAAAAAATCCTCCGGATTTTACTGGCATAATTTAGCCAGACAAACTTTCACTAAAAACATCATAAAATCTCCAGTAAGCAAATAATCCTGCCAGAATGATGTATGTGAAATTATTCAGGGTGAAGATTACTCTGGCGCCCAAGCCCCAATGGTTGTATTGAATGAGACGATAATTCAGGACTGAAAAAGGCAGGATCAGCAATAAAATTAGAAATGGCATATAAGAAGTTAAACTGACAAAGACATTCGTAGGATCTACATACGGCGAAGGAAAGTAGAAAACGTTGATACTGCCACTGAGCACATACATATAATAGGATAAAATTAATCCAAGTGGAAAAAGCAGCAACTGTATATTTGCATACTTTTTACGACCTTTGTTTCTGATGTGTTGTATCAGAAAAAAAAAGGATGTCAATAAAAAAAATCCTCCCGAATAAACGATTAATACACCTATAATAAAACTGTTTTTAGGTGTTTTATAGGTTTTTAATTTTTCAAATTCAGAATTGTGTGGAAATAGCGTTTCGATTGCCATGCTATGATCACCCTTCTTTAATTCGTCGCTTAGATTCAAATGAACGGTCGTAGTATAGTCATGATAAAAATAAAGGTTCACCGTTCCATTGCTCAGGTCCCAAATTGAAGAGAGTAACGTACCATCACCAATTTTTTTCCTTCGAACATGCATCGTATCAGACAAAGCGGTGCAGAATTGGAGCGAAGTGTCCATCTTTTGTTGTAAAAATGCGACTCCATTTTGGTATCTGTCGAGTTTGCTGGCTTGTTGCTCTGATGTAATAGAAGGACAAAAATTTGAGATGACATAGCTTGGTTGGTTCCCCAAAGTCAGGGTATAAGGTTCTACAACCAAGTATTGGCCGGATTGGTCAACGTAGAGGAATACATCTTCGATGAAATAGCTGTGATCGAAGGAGCTGATATAGTTTTTTACTTCTTCGACCGATTTACATATGTGTAGAATGTTTTTTAAATACTGTGTTGGATTGGTAATGGTCTTCCGGCCTGCAAGGGGAACTTGTTTTGGGTGATATGAAGCAAGTCTTTCAAAGGCCAATCCCATTTCATTCATTCCTGACTGTGGTGCATATCCGTTTTCACCATCGTATCTCGACCCTGTAAAAGCAGCACCATATTGGCCTGCGCCTTTTCCTTTTTCAAACCAAATATGTGGGCTCGTTCTCCAAGCATCTTCATTGCTCCCCAGGATGGTTTTATTGCCAACCGTAATTTTATAACCACTGCAAGCAATATTGTCTTGTATTGTAATTGTGGTAAAAAGAAGGAACAAAAGATGCTCTAAAAATTTCAACCTCATGATTTTTCAATTCTTCAAATATACCGGGTTTGATGTATAAATATTGCGCGTAATATTAAATCCACGCAATGATACCGAGGCGGTCCATTTTCGTTATTTCGGTCCATTTATTTTATGGTCCATTCGGTGAATGTCGTTCCGTTGAATTTGCAGATACCATTCGCATCGGTTCCAAACCATAATTCCCCCTGACGATCTTTATAAATTGTATTTACCACGTTGCTGTTTAGTCCGTTTTTCGTAGTGTACTGGATCAGGCTTTTCCCATCAAATTTCCAGACACCTGCGTCAACAGTGCCAATCCAGATGTTTCCATGATTGTCTTCGTTAATGGTGTAGACGCGGGCTAACGTTCCCGGGACAGTTTTTCCAGAAATTCTAAAGTCAGCATTTCCCAATCTACGTGTTTCTGAAAAATTGATCAAAGTTTTGCCGTCATATAAGAATAATCCAGCACCATTATTTCCAAACCAAACATTACCCTTGCTATCTTCAAACAAAGCAAGAACTGCCGGACCGGAAAGCCCTTTCTCTTTAAACCAGGTGAGTGTGCTGCCATCATAGCTGCATACCCCTTCTGCTTGAGTCCCAAACCAAATAGTTCCTTTTTTGTCTTGTAAAATACTGTAAACGCCATATTGGGTAAGCAAAAATGGGTTGTTGGTTTTTATCCTTGCACTTGATGACGAAAAAGGTAAATAGTCAAGTGAAGGATGACTATACCTGATTACACCACCACCTGCAGAAAACCACAAATCCCCTTTTTTTACATTCCAGTCAGTATCAGTGCCATTCGTTTTATGGATATTATTTGTTTGATTTATGAGTTTTGTACCATCAAATTTACTAATGCTAAAATTCCCACTTCCAAACCAAAGATTTCCCAAAGCATCTTCCTGAATAGAACTTACCTGACTGTCAGCAAGTCCATCCTGCACTGTAAATTGGGTCAAAGTGTTTGAATCATAGCGGTATACGCCTGCCCCATTTGTCCCAAACCAATAATTGCCTTTACTGTCTTGAAATATACTTCGTATATTTTTGTCTACACCCTGGAATGGTACTTCTATTTTATAATCATGAATGGGTGCGTGACTTTGATTGCCTTGCATTTGGCCATGGCACAAACTTATGTGAATGTGTAGATTGACGAATACTGACAAAAGTGGCAGAATGGTATTTTTACTTGTCATTTTAATCCCTTTGTGCGTGATTGGATTATTGTTTATAGGTTTTACTGCAATCATGCCTTTGTCACCACAATGTAGCACATACCATCCATGCCTTTGTTTTTTAACATATTTTAATACCGAAATCTATTACTTTTCTTTAATCTGGTAGATAGGCTTGTTGAGATATTTTCAATCTGCAGCATACTCGCCAATAATCCACTCAATAATCCTGCTTCAGTCGAGCTATAAACCGAATGTAAAGAAATGCCTGGTGAAGGCAATTGAATGTTGCTGGAAAAATAAATGATTTTTATGTTTTCTAACAGAATGTTTTGGCCTGTACCCGCACATTCCTTACTCTAGATAAAATCAGTCGGAAAACTCCCGTTTGCAGATCAGAAATTTCATCTTGTTATTAAACAATTCTTCTGCATGCACCTCCGTTATTTTCTGGAATCATACAAATAAATGCAAAAAAAACTATCTTTTATGATTAGATTATATTCTGCCCTCTGGGTACTGCCCTTCTTTTTATCGCACACATTCTGCCTCAACGCACAACCGAAGGATGCCCCTCAACTGGTGGCTGTCCTGGTGGTTGGGCATGTCGAGGAGGAAACCAACGACCACATTGAACAAATGAACAGGGTGGCTAATTTCTTCACGGCACATGGCGTGAAAGTGCACAAGTTTTATGATAAAAAAGCACAATGGAAAAATATCTTTCCCGTGGCCAGGGACTGCCATTTTTTTGTGTATAGCGGCCACGGCGGACAAGTCAACAAGGCACTTCTTCCAGGAATGCTATCCATTGACACCCATGTCTCATCCGATGACATCAGGAATACCCTGACATTCAATAAAAAAGCATTGGTCATCTTTAATTCTGTCTGCTTTGCCGCCGGCAGTTCAGCCAGTGATGCAAAAGATATCGGCTTTGCGGAAGCAAAAAGAAGAGTTCTGAGCTATGCTGGCGTGTTTCTTGAGGTTGGCGCATCTGCATATTATGCGGTCAACTACCAAAATACTGTTGTGAAATTTTTAAAAAGTTTTTTCAATGGCAGCACACTCCGACAGGCTTGTCTGGAGAACATCTTCTCCAATTGTACCATTGAGACAGAGGCAAAACATCCTATCATTAGCGGATATGCCTATAGCATTGTCAGTAACAAAGGAAGTGGACTATGCCGTGGGACCTCCAAACTTCTTGCTGAGCAAATTCCAATAATTACTTCACCCAGAAAAAAATGATTAGAATGTTTATTAAGAATGGCCTCCGTTTTTTAGTTCTCACCGTATTGTATGGACTCGCCCTACCAGTCTTTGTTCTGTTTCTGGCAGATATAGGGGTAAAAATAGTGAGTTCACCCTCATCTTTGGAAGGTTCAGATGGATTTCAGGCTTTCGGTTCTCTCATCTTCTCCTGGGTTTTTCTGACCGCTATTTACCTTGTTTTTTGCACGTTGTATTATTTTATCAGGAATAAAAAATTCAGACATAGGCTCACGTGGGGTTTTGTGGCTCTGCCGGCATGTTTGTTTTTGGTTTCGAGTGGTAGTCATGGTGGAAATTTTTTCTTTTTTCATCTGACGTATTACGGATTATTTTTTGGCTTGCAGGCCTTGAGGCATCCGGGCAAGAAAAACATGGGGGAGGGGTCTTAAATGTTGCGCGGTTAATAAATCTCGCCCTTGCAGGGCTAACAAATTACGCCCTTGCAGGGCTAACAAATTGCGCCCTTAGAGGGCTAGTATTTACATCGAATTCATGATTTTAGTCATGCGCCGCCTGAAAAGGGCATTGCGATCTTGTAGGTGCCAGTTGTGGTGTTCGTAGATTTCATGAAAGCCCGACATCAGGAGGTATTCCTTTGCACTCAGTTTTACATCATGGATAAGTAACATTGCGTCGACGCCTGTACCCTCTACATAATAATGATAATGGAGATATAAATCAATATTGTACCATAACTTGTTGTACCGAAGCAACCACCGCATCATAGGATAATCATCCTGCGGGTCTATGGCATCAAACTCATCAAAGGCTTTCATTACCGTTGATTTATACAAGGAAAAGCTGTTTAGATCGCGAAGGCCACTGTATAGTTCATGAAATGTCTTGTAATTCCGGTATTCATATGGAGGAAGTCTGAATGATATGAATAGATCATGGTGCTTTCTAAGCCAGTTGGCAAAGAAAGAGGGAGGCTGCCCTTCCTCCTTATGACACATTACTTCATCGATGGCTTGGCGGCAGTGACTGTTCTTCAACAAGTAGGCTGAATCTGGCACGAAGTCCACTTTCTCATCGTCAGTGATTTCGATGGTAAAGATTTCAATAAATTCTGGTTCATCTCCAAATCGTTTGAAAAACATGCATGAAAAGAGATCGAGGATGTCATCGTTACTTTCTTTTACAACCAATTCCATGCAAGCACCTGAGTGATTACCCACAAAGGCATAACCTGTACATCCTTTGTTGGAACAATTCTTTCCATTGCAGCTGCCCGCATGCCTTGTCAGATAAGTGTTTCCTTTACGTCGGAATTTTTCAAACACTACCGCCAATCTTTCCAGAAAAACGTCTTTAGGAGCATCAGAATATGAACGGGAATCACACAGGAGAATGTCCAGCATACCAATATTCATCCTTTCCACGGCTTCCAGGATCCAGTCTTTTTTTGTTTTCTGAGCAGTCATCATACTCCAAGATACAAACATGCCTGCATCATGTAATGTTAAAACTAAAAAATTTTATCTAAATTACAACTAAAACCGTGAAGGGTTACTTGATGTAGAAAATCCTCCCACTACAAGGACCATAAGCTAGCCCCGCATCTGGACATTCCTCCGAAATGCACAACCTAATTCCATGATGGAATGCGTTTTAGCAATGCCCGGAATATGATCGATCTGCTCATACAGAATGGAGCGCATGTGCGCATGGTCACGTGCAGTGATGCGAACAAACAACGTAAATTCCCCTGTCACATAATAGCATTCCGTGACCTCCGGAATGGCTTGCAATGCTTCTATGATAGCAGCTGAATTATAGTCTCTGTCCAGCGTCAGACCGGTAAATGATGCCCAATCGTACCCAAGTTTTTTCTCATCCAGCACCGGCTTAAATCCCACAAGCAGACCGCTTTGCAACATTTTGGCAATACGCTGGTGAACCATGGTATTGGATACATCCACCGCCTCGGCAATAGCAGAAAACGCCATCCTGCCATCACTTTCCAGATGCTCCATGATTTTTTGGTCAAATTCATCAAGTATGTGTCCTATGTTCATCTGAGAAAGTTAAAATAACTTATAAAATATTAAATAAACGTCAAAATAACAGTAAATATAGATATTGGAGTAATTATTTTTTAAAATATCTTTTATAAAAGTAAAAATACCTAATTTTGCAAATCAAATCATTATTGCCCCATGCACACAGCAATCCATTCCATTGCGACAGCCTTCCAGTCCTATATCTCCCGTGAGGAAACCTATGGCGCTCATAATTATCACCCTTTGCCTGTTGTACTGGAAAGAGGAGAAGGAGTGCACCTCTGGGATGTGGAAGGAAAGCAATACCTCGACTTTTTATCTGCCTATTCTGCAGTCAACCAGGGACATTGCCATCCCCGCATAGTCAATGCCATGGTGCAGCAGGCATCAAGACTTACTCTCACTTCCCGGGCCTTTCACCACAACCTGCTTGGCAAGTGCGAAGAATTCATGGCTCATCTCTTCGGCTACCAGAAAGTGCTCATGATGAATACGGGAGTGGAAGCGGTCGAAACAGCCATGAAGCTGTCCCGGAAATGGGGCTACCAAGTCAAAGGAATTCCTCAGAATCAGGCCGTCATTTTGTTCGCCGGTAATAATTTTCATGGCAGGACATTGTCTGTCATTTCAGCTTCCTCCGATCCCACAGCCAAAGATGGCTTTGGGCCATTTATGCCCGGTATTCAGTCCATTGCATACAACGATGTTGCTGCTTTGGAGCAAGCCCTGACAACTAACCCAAATATTACTGCTTTCATCGTCGAACCCATACAAGGAGAAGCAGGCGTCGTTGTACCGGCAGATGATTATTTGCATCGCGTGGCAGCTCTCTGCAAAAAGCATCAGGTACTTTATGTCGCAGATGAAATTCAGACTGGCATCGGTCGCACAGGAACACTCCTTGCCAGCTGCCAGCCTTGCCATTGCCAGGGGGCTTGCCCGACAAATCGCGCAGCCAGACCAGATATCCTCAT
>JAJTEZ010000052.1:25643-26561 GCA_021298335.1 Saprospiraceae bacterium
AACTATAAGACCCGGCGAACATGGTTCAACCTTCGGCGACAACCCGCTCGCCTGCGCTGTCGCGATGGAGTCCCTGCAGGTCATACTCGATGAAAAGTTGTCTGAAAATGCACATGCCATGGGAAACATCTTCCGGCATGGGCTGCAAGAAATGTCTACAAAACATGCCCTGCTCGAATCCGTGCGAGGGAAAGGCTTGCTGAATGCCATCGTAATCCGTAGTGACGAAGAATCAGAAACAGCCTGGAACCTGTGTATGGCATTCAGCCGTCGCGGATTACTTGCAAAGCCTACCCACGGCAACAAAATCAGACTCGCACCTCCGTTGGTGATCAACGAAGCACAAGTCCGGGAATCCCTTAGCATCATTGAAGACGCACTGTGGGAATGCACAAATACACAGGAATCCTGAAAGTTTTCATCGTTGCACACCAGTTTTTTGTATTTTCGCAAATTAAAATCCTATACCATGAAGAGTTCCTTATTGATCGGCTCAGTACTCTTTCTTTCCCTGGTATCCTGTCGGCAGCAGCAGGCAGTTGATCCTCTCCTCACAGAAGCCTTGCAAATACAGGATGAAGCAATTCACACCGGCATGTCAGTAGATAGCCTGATCAGTGTACGCATCGGTGCTGATACCTCCTCAGCCAATATCAAAAAGCTGAACAAATGGGCAGAAAGGGTAGCATTGTGGAGAGAATCCATGGTCACCATTCCCGGTGTAGAACCAATACACAATCACGACCATGACCACGGACATGATCATGACCACGATCATACTCACGAACACCAGGGAGCATCCGTGGCAGAGGGGCTGTCACCTGCCGAAATCAAACAGGTGCAACTTGGCTGGAAAGCCGAAATTGAAGCCATCCGGGATTCAGTGAGGTAGTAGTTTGAACAGGCGTTGGACTACCG
>JAJTEZ010000053.1 GCA_021298335.1 Saprospiraceae bacterium
ATCCAGGCTATTAAACGGCGGCTCGTCTCCCATAAACTGAGCTAGAAATATACCGGGGCCTTTGATTGTTTTGATATTGTACACGATCTTTTTATCATTAAAAAATGCGAAAAATTATTTCTCTGTGACAAACGGCACCCACTTTTGGTCACTCTGCCCGGAGGCAATGACATGATATATAAATTCCATACCCCTGACACCATCATCGACAGTTGGAAAATCAGCATAAACAGGATCGGGGGCCTGCCCTCTCCATCCTGCCTGAATACAAAACGCAACATTTCTGTATAAATTCGCAAAGCCTTCAAGATAGCCCTCCGGGTGGCCCGCAGGAACCCTCGTATGCGCATGAGCTACATCGTAGAGTCCGACTCCTCCAGTTCGGAGAACTTCCAACGGCTTGTCTTTCCACCTGACAATCAGACTGTTAGGCTCCATCTGAGCCCATTCAATACCCCCTTTCTCGCCATACACTCTGATACGAAGATTATTTTCCTCGCCGGCTGAAATCTGTGATGCATATAGAATGCCCCTCGCACCATTGTCAAACCGTAGTAAAACATTGCCATCATCATCCAGTTTTCGGCCAGGTACAAGAGCACTGATATCCGCGCACAACTCACTGATTCTTAGTCCGGTAATATATTCTGCAAGATTTTCAGCATGTGTGCCGATGTCCCCCATCGCACCTGCAATGCCTGAGCGAGAAGGATCAGTACGCCATGCTGCCTGCTTTTGTTCTGACGCCTCAAGCAAGGTAGACAACCAACCTTGAGGGTATTCTACAACCACTTTCCGTATCGTGCCCAAATCCCCTTTGTGGATCATCTCACGAGCCTGCTTTACCAGAGGATATCCAGTGTAATTGTGTGTTAAGGCAAAAATTTTTCCGGATGAACGGACTACGTCGCGTAATTGATAAGCCTCTACTAGATTGAATGTCATTGGCTTATCGCATATGACGTGAAAACCGGCTTCAAGTGCCATCTTGGAAGGAGCAAAATGCATATGATTGGGAGTGACAACGGAAACTAAGTCCATTCTTTCTCCTTCAGGCAAACGACTCTCAGATTGAATCATCTCTTCATATGTTCCATACACTCTCGACGGGTTGAGATAAAGTGAGGTTCCACTTTCCTTCGACTTGACCGGGTCACTGCTGAATGCACCACAAACCAATTCAATTTGGCCATCCAAAGCAGCTGCCATTCGATGCACGGCACCAATGAAGGCACCATGACCGCCCCCAACCATGCCCATTTTTACCTTACGCAACATAATATTCAATCTTTATTTCAGGACCGAAAATACGCACATAAAATGAATTCAACAACCTAAATAACGAATTAAAAGAAACCTGCAGACTTACGGATGGTATAAAAATCCGTTGAAGTTACTTTACCTGAAAAGCAGTGGCAAGATTGTCAGCTAGTTTCACCATAATCGGAACCTGAAATAAGGAATGCATCTGTCTGTCAACCTCTATGTCGTGAAAATGAACCCCGTCGAAAAATTTTCGCATATCCAATTGGATTTCTATGAAAGTTTCCTGATTTTTATTGATTCGAATCTGATGAGCCTGTAGGATCCTACGAAATGTGGCATCAGCCCCAAGGTGTAACGCAAAATCTGCCTGGTCCACTGGTTGACCATTGATTGAAATCCTACCCTCAGGCCTGAAAAAGATGTAACTTTTCCAGGAAGACCAATATTCAGCTGAACTACTGAGAATACTGGTAGCCGGATAATCGATCGGTCTCAATGCATTTTTAGCAGAGGGCAAACCAACACCAAATGAAAGGCCACTATAATTGCCTGTAGGCAATCCTTCCAATGTATATTCCAGTCCGTTTACCGAAACTGGAGCAGTATGTGATGAAGTTAGGTTTAAATAGTCTACATCTTTTATGATGATTGAGTCAGTTCCTCTGTGAAGAGATAAATCCGATATAAAATAGGATATCCTGGAAAAATACAATGAATCGTTGAGACGTGGATATGTATACAATTGGAACATCTCCAAGGGGAAACCTCCATACACCAGCTTCCATCGAATAGTCAACTTTCCAGTCCCGCTTTCTTCTTCAGGAGTACAGGAAGCAAACAATACCCCAATCAATACGGAAAAAACAACCCGGTAAACACGAAAATCTCTTCTCATAACTACATTTTTACTTGCCCACTTTCCTATTCAAAGATACGCACTTATGAACGTCTTGTCAAGTTGAAAGATCAGGAAGGTAGGAGGAAGTTCAGATTAAAAACATCAAAGTATTTGCAGACTATTCTTCCCCTAAAAATGGATATCGATAATCAATGGGGGGGACAAATGTCTCCTTAATGGTCCTGGCAGAAACCCAGCGAAATAAATTCAAAATTGATCCCGCCTTATCATTGGTCCCTGAAGCCCTGGCACCACCAAAGGGTTGCTGACCAACAACGGCACCTGTCGGTTTGTCGTTGATATAGAAGTTGCCTGCTGCATGACGTAAAGCATCCATTCCCACTTTCAAAGCATACCTGTCCTGACTGAAAATAGCACCAGTCAAGGCATATGTCCCTGTCTGATCGACCAGTTGAAGCGTATTTTCATAATCCTCATCCGCATAAACATATATGGTCAGCACCGGCCCAAAAAGCTCTTCACACATTGTCACATAGTCCGGATTATTCACTCGGAGAACAGTAGGTTCAATAAAATAACCATTTGATTTGTCAAAGCTCCCCCCGCAAACTACCTCTACCCCGCTATCTTGCTTTGCTTTTGCAATAAATGAAGTGATTTTATCAAAGGCTTTTTCATCTATCACTGCATTGATGAAATTCCGAAAATCTTCGGGATTCCCCATTTTAAAATCATTCAGGCAGTCAGTCAAGGCAGTTTTTACCTCATCCCAAAGAGAAACTGGAATATACGCCCTCGAAGCAGCTGAACACTTTTGCCCCTGATACTCAAATGCTCCTCTGGCCAAGGCAATAGCTACCTCCTTTGCGCGTGCTGAAGGATGAGCCACAACAAAATCCTTGCCACCTGTTTCTCCTACAATTCTGGGGTAAGATTTATAGTTGGCAATATTCTCACCAATCGTTTTCCATAATTTCTGAAATACCCCTGTACTGCCGGTAAAATGTAAACCTGCAAAGTCAGGATGCTGAAAAATAACATCACCTGCAACAGATCCGTCAACAAAGACCAGATTGATCACCCCGGGTGGTAAGCCGGCTTCTTCGTAAATTTCCATAATGACCTGTGCAGAATAGATTTGAGTTTCTGCAGGTTTCCATACTACTGTATTGCCCATCATAGCAGGAGCAGCGCACAGGTTAGCGGCGATGGAAGTGAAATTAAATGGAGTCAGAGCAAAGACAAATCCTTCCAAAGCCCTGTACTCCATGCGGTTCCAGGTGCCTCGAGGACTTTGTGGTTGCTGACTGTACATCTCCATCATAAACTGCGCATTGAATCGAAAAAAATCAGCGAGCTCACATACTGCATCAATTTCTGCCTGAAATACATTTTTGGATTGGCCGAGCATTGTGGCTGCATTCATTTTGGCCCGATAAGGTCCAGTAAGTAAATCAGCAGCCTTCAAAAATATAGCAGCTCTCTCTTCCCACGGCATATTTTCCCATTGTAGTTTTGCCGCTAGAGCTGCAGTAATTGCCTGTTCTACATGTACTTTCTCCCCTACTGCATGAGTACCCAACAAGTGACTGGTTTCATGCGGAGGTCGAATCTCCTTCTTCGCAGCAGTAAATACTTTTTCGCCCCCTATCCACATGGGAATTTCTATCACACTTTGTTTCATTCGCACAATTTCCTCTTTCAACAGCTTCTTCTCTGCACTTGAAGGAGCGTAGCTCAGAACGGGTTCATTGATGGCTACGGGTATCTTCACAACTGAATTTGACATGTTCTGTAAATTTAAAGATGATTTTCTTGAATATTTTTTGCGATTGAGGCAGGTACAAAAGGAGAAACATCTCCCCCGCCCCGGATGATCTCCCGTACTATTGTAGAACTGATATGAGAATATTCAGGCTGACTAATGAAAAATAAGGTCTCCAGATGATCTCCCATGATGGTATTCAATTGTGAAATCGTTTTCTCGTAATCAAAATCAGATGCATTGCGCAAACCACGCAATATATAATGTGCACTCTTTTCCTGACAAAATCGTACGGTTAAACCATGAAAATAATCAATCTGGACCGTAGGATATGGCGAAAACACCTCTTCGAGCCATTCCAGTCTGGTTTCGAGTGGAAATAGTGCAGACTTCTGAGAATTGATTCCCACAGCCACGATGATTTGATCAAATAAAGGGATAGACCTCTTTACTAAATCAACATGCCCTAGTGTGATAGGATCAAATGAACCGGGAAACACAGCTGCCTTAAACATTCAGTTACGCCTTCTACAGAAAGCAATTTAGGGATGATATAAATAAAAAGAGCACACCACAAAGGTATGCTCTTTCTTAAAAATTTTATTGTTCAGCAAGCACTAATTTGCCCTTACGATCATGACTTTTTTTACCACAACTCCTTGCGGTGTATACACCTGTAAATGATATAAACCATTTTCAAGAGAAGAAATATCCAAATCTGCCCTCTGAGTTCCAAATAACTTCTTTTGCAATACAGAACGCCCCATTTGATCAAACAATACTAAGGACTCCATCAGATTTCTGCCGTTAAAGTGTAATTGCATCATGTCCGTGGCGGGATTGGGGAAAACAAGGAGTTTTTCTGCGGTAGGTACCGGGGCTGCTTTTCGAAAACGAACACTAAAGTCAGCATAGGTATCTGGTAATTTAAATCGATTGCCGTCAGCATCTTCAGCAATGATATTCTCTGTATTAACCCTGTAGGTCATCTGGGAACCATCTGTACGAATACCTTCTACCTCATCTTCAACAATAAACATCACCTTACCTATAGCCCCACTGCCTGAAGTCTATTACTGTAGGGTTCACATTCAAACCGAAAGCCAATCCAAAGATATCCTGTATTGATTCGGTTTCATTCCCCAGCAAGATTTCTAGTTCCAGCAGATCTCCACTATCCACTACCTCAGCATTTGGACGAAGTTCAAACGGGTAATCCTTGATGGCTAAAATCTCCTCCGGAATCAAACGGGAAACACTTCCATAGGCTTGGCTAATTGCCAGGGTATCAGAAATAGAAATCAAACCATCCCCATCACTATCGATGTGTTTTGTGTTTTTTCCATTGGGTTGTGCATAAAACCAGTCGTCTCCTGATTGACCGGCACGAAAAGGGTAAGTGATGTCATCGCGGTCTTTGCCACCAAGACCCATAAAACGACCTAATGCCAGCACATCATTCACCGACACCACACCATCGCCGTTCAAATCACCCCCCCAGATACAATCCGGACCTGTGCAATGGCATTCCCCATCAGGTGCTCCCTGCACAACATTTACGTAGATTTTGATGATACGTTCACTACCTGCCAGTACATACCTGACAGAAAAAGAGTCCATGCCATAAAACGCTTCGGAAGGATCGTAGACGATGTGTGCCTTGGAGTAATAGGAAGCACAAGAATCGGTTACAAGACTATCTGTGAGGACATAGGCCGCATCTGCACCAAAAGGTGCATCCGCAATCTCAAAGTGATAATCATTGACCGGTACATCGTAAGTCAGCACAAGATTTTCATAATTGTACACAGAGAAAGTGTAATCACGATCCTCCTGAGGCTCAATGTTACCCACATGCACAGCGACTTTACCCGTGTATTGGTAATTTCCGTAGTTGACTTTATAAAACAAATTCTTCGTCCCGGTAAAATACTGCGGAGGCGTGTAGGTATACGTTCCTGCCGTGCTGCCTGGCACCAGTTCACTGGAATATTGAACAATGGGGAAATTCGAACTCAAGTCATTGGCTAAGACATTAAATGTGATGGGCGTATTTATAGCCGTATAAAACACATCGTCTCTAACACTGGATCTGTTTACATTCTTCGGTATAATCTTTAATTCCACCCTTCGAAAGTTGCCCAGCGCATCCGTCAATGTAAAGAAATCAGAACCACTTGCGTATTCATTTGGGGTGTATTGATATACCTGATTGTGCAATTGTACGACTGCCCCTTTCGTGGGCTGCTGGGTTAAATTAAAACCGGCTGCTGGTAGAAATACGAATTGCTTTCGGGTATTCAGCATGGTATAAGCCAGTGTATCTCCCTGCGCAAAACCAGATTCTGATTTAATAAAGTGGATAATAGCCGCTCCAGAAGTCCCTTTACCATCCATAATCGAATATAAAACCTTGCCATATGTCTGTCCTGGCGTTGGTGTAAAACTGATAATATCCCCTGACAAAGAAACTGTTCCATTTTCAACTTTTGAAATTCCATGTACATGCAAAACTGAATCAGTATGCATATCATTGGACGTAGGAGACACCGTGATGGAATTTTCCGATGTGAAGGAAACAAAATCGTCATATGCATTGACTTCGCTAATGACAAATTCAATGTCAAACTGCATGTAATATGGCTTTATCGGAGGAGCACTTGTATACTGAAAAGAAACAAATGAACTACCAACATAATTTGGATTTGTGCTTGGTGCACTAAACTCAATCCGATAATATCTGTTTCCGATTGATTGAAGGGAAACAAGAAGATTATCAGCAATGTACACGGGCTGGAAAAAACTGTAAATAGTATCAACAAAGGTTTCTCCCTGGAGAATAGTCAGTTTCTTAAACTGCTGGTTTTGTGCTTCCAAAGACAAGGAACCCAAAACAGCTATCGCAATGAATATCAATGTTTTATATAGCCTCATGTTTGCGATTTAATTTCAGTAGATTACTGATTTTTGCTTTATCTTGCAAAGTAACGAAATATTTTGGAATCGAGCAATATATAACTGAAAAATTCTCATATATTTTTTATCCAAATGTAAAAGCTTCCTTCTCAAAATGTTATTTGCAAATTAACCAGTAATTTATAAATTATACATTGCTTTTATATGTTGAACTGAAATCAGATAAAATATAACTTTGATTTAATATGTATGTTACTCTAATTTCGCCATTAATAAATCAATTAAGATCTATATATATGTCGAAAATTTGAACACGTTTCTGCTAATTTGAAACCTTTATTCCAGCTCATCACATCCCTGATCAGAAATACCCTACTAAAAATATTTTCATCCTGGGAAAATAATATAGATTCTACAGAGTTCCTTATTCATTTTCACACTTTCTGCTTAAATTTGTTGATGACATCTTACATCTGAACTCACTGGAACGAAAACAAACAAAATTTGTTACTGTACACTCAAAATCATGGTGAATGAAGGAACGCAAAATTATACAAGCGCTCCAAAATCTGTCTGTGTATGAATTAAACAGCTTTGGAAAATTTCTTCGTTCTCCGTATTTTAATCAACAGGAGACTATCACCTCGTTTTTTGATCAGATTGAAAAAGCGATTCGTCAAAAAAAAGTAGATGACATTGAAAATCAAGCACTTTGGCTTGCTGTGATGGGAAATACACCCTACAATAATCAAAAATTCCTGAAACTGAGCTCAGATCTTACCCGCTTGCTTGAAGAATACCTGGCTCAAAAAGAATTCGATCAGCAACACAGCCTTAAAATTCAACTCACCATCGAAGGAGCCCGAAAGCGCAACCTGGACAACCTCTACAATGGCATCATTTCAGAAATCGATCGGCTGGAGAAAAAAGAAATCAATCAATCCTCTGATTACTACCTGACCCGATACCAAATTGAAAAAAATCTGTTTAGCCTGAAAACAGAAAATGAAAAGAAAAGTGAAAAATTTGAGATCACCTCAGAACTCAATATCAGCAATATCTCCAATCACCTGGATATCTTTTACGTTGCCGAAAAACTCAGGCATTATTGTACCCTGCTGAGCTGGAAAAAGATGTATCAACTTGATATTTCGATGGCCCACATGGATCAAATCATCCAATTTGCAAAAAACTATCCCTATAAAAATATTCCTGCGATTCAAATATATAACACAATCAGACTCACTTATGAGGAAGAGGAAAATATTGACCACTATTTTACTTTGAAAAACCTCATTCAGGAACACATCCATCAATTCCCACAGGAAGAACAACGCGAGATATATGCGACATCTATCAGCTACTGTATAAATAAAGGGAATAAAAATGTCATTGCATTTCATAAAGAAACTTTTGACATCTACAGAGAAGCATTGACGAAAGACATTATTCTGCAGAACAATCAATTGTCGCCAACAACATACAGAAATATAGTACCTATTGCTTTACGAGTAAGCGAATTTACCTGGGCTGAAAACTTTATTCACGATTATGCGCCCTATGTCGATGAAAAGTATCGCAACAATGCTGTAGAGTTTAGCCTGGCCAGGCTTGAATTTTACAGACGAAACTTTGATAAAGTACTCCGACACTTACATCGCGTCACCTACGACGATGTCTGGTACAATCTCAATGTGAAAAGCATTATGATCCTCGCCTATTACGAATTGGATGAATATGACGCTCTCGAATCACTCCTCCAGTCATTCAGAATGTATATCAAAAGAGAAAAATCTCTTTCGGAAGATCGCAAAAATCACTATCTCAACCTGATCAGGTTTACAGGCATCCTCATGAAACTTTCAGGCCGTGATCAGGATAAACTCAAAAAACTGAAAGAAGAGGCCACCGCAGCCAAAGGTGTTGTTTCAAAACCCTGGCTGATGGAAAAAATCGACGAACTAATCAAGAAATAAGCTCAGGCTTTTACCTCTGGCGGCAATTCATACATGCAGGCTATGAGGATATCCTTAAGGATGGACTCATCATCCTGATGCCGACTCCCTACCCCTTTTGATGACATGTCTGCCTCTTTCAACGCAAAAAATATCTGCCGTAAATGCCCAAAACTGTATCTGCCTGCAGCACTACGGTATTCTTTGACAAAAAACGGACTAATCCCGGCCAGCTTTGCGAGATCCTGATCATTACCAGACTGGTGATACTTCACAATGGTCATCTTTTGAAAATAAGAAAACACACTGGCAATAAGCACGACTAGAGGGTTTGCTGAAGGATTGGCCGCAAAATAACGCAGAATTAAATACGACTTTGTAAAATTTCGCTCCCCAAGTGTCTTTTGGAATTCAAAGACATCAAAATCTTTGCTGATTCCGATCTGCTCACGCACATCATCCTGCCTAATTCTACTGGAAGAACCGGTATTCAGTTTTATCTTTGCGAGCTCATTGTTGATTCTGGACAAATCTGCGCCAAGGTACTCTGCCAGTAATTCAGATACACCTGCGTCTGCTGACATACCCATTGCTTTGATCCTTCCGGAGACCCAGCCTGCAACCTGGTTGTCGTACAATTTTTTAGACTCCATCACTACACCCTTTTCCTCCGCAAGCTTGGTAAACCGAAGTCGTTTATCCAGCTTTTTATATTTGTAGCAGATAACCAGAATGGTCGTTGGTGACACATTTTCAAGGTAAGTCGAAAGATCCTGCAATGTCTTCATATCCTGGGCTTCCTTCAGAATCACAACCCTATAACGTGATATCATCGGATACTGCCTCGCTTCGTCCACTACTGCACGGAAATCTGTTTCCTTCCCATACATCACGACCTGATTGAATGCACGCTCTCCCTCCTCAAGAACATGCTCTTCCACATAATCAGAAATTTGGTCTATATAAAACGGTTCTTCCCCATGAAGCACATACAAGGGATGAACTATCCCTTTTTTCAATTCGTCTAAAATTTTTTCTGCATCCACAACACTCTTGTTTACCGCTGAATCATTTGAGTTCAAAAATGAGAAAAAAGGCTAAGTGATCATAAAATAATAGACAATGTCTTTATCTGTATTAAAAATAATCCTTACTTTTGCGCTCCTCCAAGGGGAATTAGCTCAGTTGGCTAGAGCGCTACGCTGGCAGCGTAGAGGTCACCGGTTCGAGCCCGGTATTCTCCACAAAAAATCCGACTGGTAACACTCGGATTTTTTTTTGCTTTCGTTAAGATTTATTTTCAATTCCACAAAATCCAAACATTGGATCGATATATATAAAGGTCTCCTTACGCTTGCCTCGAAGCCATTTCATAAAATATTCACTTTTTTTACTCTCTTTGGCAAAATTGGTAATCTTGTCAAAATCTTCCTTCAAACTCGCCTTATGTGGTTTCGAAACTGTATTGAGTTGTACGATACGAAAAGCCTTCGAACCGTCAGGCATGTTAAATTGTAAAGGATCACTGATTTCTCCGGGTTTCTTATCAAAAATCGCAAAATAGGTGTCAGGATCCAGGTCATCCGCAGCAAAAAAAGTATTGTTTGTGTTAGGATTTTTAACCCTTCCACCATTGGCATAAGAAGGCATATCCTCACTCGAGTATTTCTTGACGGCGGCTTCAAACTTCAATGAATCATGTACTACCAGTAGACGGACCGAATCAATTTTTTGTTTTGCTTTGGCCAGGTCTTCAGATGTAATCGATGGCTTAATCAATACGTGTCTTGCACGCACAGTATTACCCCGCCGTTCGATCAGTTGTATAAAATGGAAACCAAATTCAGTTTCGATGACCTCCGAAATCTCATCTTTTGCCAAACCGAATACTGTGGCTTCAAATTCCGGCACGTAATTTCCCCTTTTTGAGTAACCCAAATCACCACCACGGACAGCCGAACCGGGATCCATAGAATTTTTGGAAGCAACTTCTTCAAATGTAGCCTGACCACTGATGACTTTCTCTCTTAAAGTTGTAATCTTGTCCAGTGCTGCTTTTTTCTCTACCTCATTCACTACCGGGAACATCACGATTTCTGATATCTCCATTTCAGATTTAAAGTATGGTAGCGAATCCGATGGCACACGTTTAAAAAACTGTTCCACTTCCCGAGGGGTAATTTCAATTTCCGAGATTAGCTTACCCTGCATTTTTTCAGCCAGAATCTTGTGCTTTTGGTCATCTCGAAAACGGTCCTTCATTTCTTCAATCGTCGCACCATAATATTCCTCAAAAAAGGCCTCATCACCATTCATTTGGCGTAAAATGGCATCGAAGCGATAATTTAGCTGCGCATCCACTTCCTCATCAGACACCTCCACACTGTCTACAATCGCCTGGTACACTACCAGTTTCTGGGCAATGATATTGTCCAGTATATCACATTTGACATTCTCCCCCAGGGAAGGATCTTTTGATCTGGCAAACTGGAATTCTTCCTCAACTTCTGACAACAAAATAATTTCACTGCCTACCCTGGCCACAACCCTGTCTACCAGTTGAGACTGACCTTGCACCGTAGAAACAAGCAAAATGGAACTATATATGCCACATATGCATCGAAAACACCATTTTCGCCCCTTTTCCTTGAGAGTTTGTGTCATTTGATCATTTATGTCCACCATTTTAGTCAATTTTGAAAATTTTAAATCGCTTTTCCTCAAGCCCCTCATTGTATAAATCCTGCCTGTATTTCTTCAATAGTTGAATCCGCCTTTCACTTAGGACTGTCTTTTTGATTTTCTCAGAAATATATTCAAAAGGCGGGGCTTCACCCGCAGCGTGAAAAGACAAAATTTTTAAAAAATGGACGAAGCCATCAGCTGCCATACTGACAGACATCCCAGCTCTTAATTCTGTTGGCTGAACCATATTTTCTGGTAGTAGTGTCGCTATGTCTTCATAAGTCATAAAAAGACTCGTGTCAATCTGATGATACACCGCATTTTCTCTCACCAGAAATAACGCTTCTGTGTAATCAACTTTCTGTAACGAATTCTTTACTTCCTGTAATCTTCTAGAACTTGCTGGCACTTTGGCTATAATACACCGAAAGGCAGAATGGGTTAGTACGTAATTTCCCTTATGTGATTCATAATACTCTCTCATTTCAACTTCAGCAACCATTGTGTCCAGTTGCCTCGAAGTTAACCTGTTTTCATAATGGTACACAAGCAATGAAGACCTGTAGTCATCCACCAGCTTGTCAAGATTGATATCTGCAGCAATATGTTCGGCAGCGTCCTCAACCATTAATCTCTCTCTGACCCAGTTTTCAATATATCCATCGACAATGGCCAGACTATCCTTTTTTGATGTACCATCCGGGACAATGTCCTTTAATTGTGAAAAAAACAATTTTCTTTCTCCAACTTCAGCAACTACAGGATCTTTTTTCTTGAAAAATGAGGAATCACTGCAAGATGAAGCAAACTGCACCATGCACAAAAGCAGGAAGATACACCAGTGGTGATACTCTTTATTTCTTCTGTAGACCGGTGAGTACATCGTGGTAAATTGTAACCTGAAATTCCATGCCCAATGATGATACCCACTCTTTTTCAAGAAGGTCCTGATAATCAGCGACCACATAACCCCGGGATTCAGACAGGGTTTTGTTGCGCGGTGGAAGAATCTTTTCAACCTTTTTTAACATATATGTAGTATCATTCCCCAATTTTATAGCAGACGTATAGTCGGTACTCCATTCCAATCCCTCCATTTCTTTTCCACCTTTTTCAGATTCAGTTCTGGATACAAGCAACTCTGTACCGATCTTTTGAAACTTTTTGACAGTTTCATCTATAGAGTGAGATCGCATATAATTTGCAATCTTTTCAGCATCCTTGAGTTTGGATACTTTCAACGTACATTGTGCAATGGCAGCCTTCTCAGGCCACATATATCGGCTTTTCTCACGGCTATAAAAAGCTTCCAAACCGATTGTATCCTGGTTTGCCTTATCCCAAACATGAATTCTCGTGGCTTCAAAAAGAAGAATGCCTTCTTCATATTCACGCATCAGAGACTTGAAATCCGGGTACTTGACAGGAAGCAATTTTTCTTCGAATGAAAGAGCCGTTTCGTTGACAAACTCCTGATATAGTTCTTCAATAGTTTCCGTATAAGGCTTTGTTTTGTCATATTTCAACCTTGTTTTGGTGTTTTTACGACAATAGGCTGCAAAATCCGATAAAGTATGGATTTCATCTCCTCCAAGTGAAAATAGGAATACAGCAGGTAAAGATGGGTCGGGTACCCATTTATAGGAATAAAACTCTTCATTTAAACTGGAAACCAATTTTTGAATTGAAGACTTATCCTCTTTAAATCCCGCTGCTTTTTTGATATCATCAATCAGTTGCATTCTGCCTGCCTCAAATCGCGAATCTTTGCTGATCTGTGATTTCATTTTTCGAACGAAAACCTCGTAACTATCTGATTGCGGCTTATTCAAACGCTTAAGTACATGCCAACCACTCTTCGTCTGTAGCGGAGCGGAGATCCCCCCATTTTCACTCAACCGAAATGCAGCATCCTCAAATGCTTTGTCATACACATTGATGCCAAAGGGTGGAAGTTTTCCACCATTCCTGGACGTCGTTTTATCCTGTGAATACTGAAGTGCCAGCATATCAAAGTCCGCACCAGACTTTAGCAATGAATAAAGACTATCTATCAGAGATTTTCGGTCTTCTTTTACAAGGATGTGTGCAACCTCTACTGTTCCGCGGGCAGGTCTCCGTTGAGCTACTTTGATGAGGTGATAGCCTATGCGGGTTTCTATCACATCAGATACTTCACCAACCTTAGTCTGATATAATGCCGTTTCCAACTGGTAGAAACCAGAAGGCAACTTCGCAGTAAAAAAGCCCATGTACCCTCCTTTTCCGGCAGTGACCTTGTCTTCTGAATAAGTTTTAGCGGCCTCTTCAAACGAAAGTCCATTCAAAACTTTTGTTCGTACTTCAGTGATTTTATTTCGGGCTTCATCCTTAGTCGTTTTAGCAGCAGATTCATTGACCGGGATGAAGATATGACTAAACTCTACATCTTCTTTCATTCTGTCGTACAATTCACGAAGCAGGTACTCTGTCACTTCTTTGTCTATAAGGTAAGAACTTGCAAGTTGTTTTCTGTATCCTTCCAATTCTTGCTTGAGCTCGGAAATAGTATCCAATTGCATTTGCCGGGCCCTTGCAACTTTTAATTTAAAACGGGAATATAAATCTGCATATTCCTGGAGACTTTGCTGAGAATAGTCTGCAGACTTACCATTGTTTTTTTCGTAGATATACCGGAATTCACTGACAGTCACTTCCTGCGCCCCAATCCTCATCAGCGTACGTTCATCCGATTGAGCTGATAGTGAATAAATGCTAAAGCAAAAGACAAAATAAAATACACCTCGGAATTGCATCATTAAAATTTTGAATTCAAGAAGCAAAGATAACGATTTTTTTACATATCAAATTCGACGTAATTAATACGCGCTCCATCCTCCATCTGCCACATATACTGCACCGGTGATAAAACTGGCATCGTCACTGGCAAGAAACAGCGCCAGCCTGGCAATTTCCTCAGGGTTGCCTGTCCGAGGGTTGAGCACCAGTCCGCTCATGATTCTATCCTGGACTAGAGGAGTGATTTTTGAGTAATCAATGGTTTCGGCTATGCTTGTATTGACTGCCCCCGGTGCAATTGCATTGCATCGGATTCCGGTTTTACCATACATATAGCCTGTATTTTTAGTCAAGCCAATCAAGCCATGTTTACTGGTAGTGTATGCTGCACCTGCAACGCCGCCTTTGATGCCTCCGATCGAACAAATATTAATGATATTCCCGCTGTTTTTCGGCAAAAAAATGGAAAGTGCCTTTCGCATAGCCTTGAAGGGTCCATCGAGATTGACAGACATGACCCGATCCCAGGTATCATTATCCACCTCGCCTGCAGGTGCAAAATGATCCATAATTCCTGCATTGTTAATGAGCACGTCGATCGTTCCATATGTATTTATTGCAACGTCTACCATATGGTCAATTTCAGACTCAATTGCCATATTGGCCAATACTGTGGTAATTGGAAAACCTGCATCGAGCATTTCTTTAGCGAGATGATCAAGACGCTCCTGACTGATATCTGCAGCGACAATTTTACCGCCTTCCTGAGCGAAAAGTGATACCATTGCTTTTCCCATTCCGGCACCTGCTCCGGTGATGATTACAACTTTGTTTTCGAATTTTTTCATGATTTTCAAGTTTTTGATGGTGAATGAAGGTTGCTTCGCTCAAGGTTTATGTTGAGGTCTTTGGGTGGGTCTTTAGATATGACATATCTTAAAGATATGTCATATCTAAAGAGGGAATAGAAAAAACGACTATTCCCACCAATTTGTCAAGATATAATCACACTTTTTTTCTTTGTTTTTATTTTTTTGGTTTCCTTCCACCTTGTTTACGCCATTCCACAAAGCTACCTTTTCCCTTTTTGGAGCTGTGTTGAACTGCTGTCGTACTCGATTTTTCGCTGCGTTGTGAAGTGTTCTGGGAAGAAGTTTTTCTTTCGATTGTCTTTTGTATCGTCTCTATTTTCAACAGGTTAAACAGTTCCTCTCGAGACAATTTTATCGACTCACCAGCTTTTAATTTTCCGATTTTTACATCCTCTATCTGTAAGCGAACCAATCGCAGGACGGGGTAACCCACAGCAGCCATCATCTTTCTCACTTGCCTGTTTTTTCCTTCCTGCAATGTAATCAAAACCCAGGATGTAGGTATGGCAGCCCTGTAACGAATAGGGGGATTTCTTTCCGGCAATAGAGGTTCTTTGCTGAGCTTTTTTGCTTCACACGGGCGCGTGCGATAAGTCCCTGTATCAAGTTTAATATCAACACCAATGCGCACTTTCCGTAAGGCTTCCTCTTGAATCTCTCCGTCCACCTGTACCGCATACACACGATTATGACCTTTTGCAGGACGTAGCAACGCAGCATTCAGCGACGGATCATTGGTTAGGATCAGCAAACCTTCAGAATCTTTATCGAGTCTGCCCACTGGATACACGTCTTTCTCGACCTTCAGAAAGTCGGCTAAGGTACTATGTTCCGGACGCTCTTTTGTAAATTGGTTCAGAACGTTGTAGGGCTTATAAAAAAGATAATAGGAATATTTATCTGTCATCAGGTCTTTCTTGGAATCTTAACCCTGAAACAAGACAAAAGTTTGCCTGACAACCGGGAAACTGTTACACCATGTTTTATACGTTAAACCTGAAATGCATCACATCGCCATCTTCCACCACATATTCCTTTCCTTCAACGCCCATTTTCCCTGCTTCCTTGACTGCCTGCTCAGATCCAAATTTGACAAAATCATCGTACTTGATCACTTCCGCCCGAATGAATCCTTTTTCAAAATCGGTATGTATCACACCTGCTGCCTGTGGGGCTTTCCAACCCTTTCGGATCGTCCAGGCACGAACCTCTTTCACACCTGCAGTGAAATATGTGTATAAACTCAACAGTTTGTATGCCGCTCGTATAATCCTGTTGACTCCCGGCTCCTCCAAGCCCATTTCCCGTATGAACTCCATGCGTTCTTCTCTGCTTTCCAACTCAGCAATTTCAGCTTCAATTCCAGCGCAAATCAAGATAATTTCAGCATTTTCACCTGACACAGCATTTGCAAAACGGCTTGTGTGCACATTCCCGCTTAGCACAGAAGCTTCATCCACATTACACACATATAGGATCGGCTTGGATGTCAGCAGGTATAAATCCTTGTACAAGTCTTCAAAATTTTCATCCACCTGAAAACTTCGCGCGGGCTTTTCGCTTTCCAGGTGCTTCAGAAGTGTTTCTGCCCATTCAACATTGATGGCATCATCTTTAGCTCCGGACTTGGCTTGCTTTTTCAATTTATCGATGCGCTTTTCCATCGTATCGATATCTTTAAATATGAGTTCCAGGTCAATAATCCCCTTATCTCGTACCGGG
>JAJTEZ010000054.1 GCA_021298335.1 Saprospiraceae bacterium
ATTGTGCTTGATAATCTAGGTGTTGCCATTTGCATCCACCACAAATTCCAAAATGACGGCAAGAGGGAGTAACCCTGTCTAAAGAAAGTTCCTGAAATTGAATGACTACACCCTCTGCCAGAGACTTTTTTTTACGGATCACACGGACATCGACCAAATCACCTGGAACCGCATCATCGACAAAAACAACTTCACCCAGGTGTGTTCTGCCTACAGCCTTGCCCTTATCGGCAATACCGGTAATTCGTACTTTTTCAAGTATTTGATTTTTACTGCGTCTGGCCAATGTTTTATCCTGTGTTCTTAGTTAAAATATTCTTTCATCCGATCAAAAAATCCCTTTTCATTATTATCGGGAGTTGGATTGAAATTTGGCATATTTCGCATTTTTTCAAGCATTTGCGTTTCCTCATTTGTCAGATTTTTTGGTGTCCAGATGTTGACGTTAATCAACTGATCTCCTTTGCCATATTGCTGAAGGGAAGGAAGTCCCTTACCCTTTAATCTGAATATTTTGCCGGCTTGTGTACCTGGAGGTATTTTTACTTTCACATTGCCGGACAAAGTAGGAACTTCAGCCTGTGTGCCCAATGCTGCATCTGCAAAATTGAGAAACAATTCATATACCACATTCATACCGTCACGACTAAAATGATCGTGAGGTTTTTCTTCAATATTAATCAACAAATCACCCGAAGGACCACCTGCCTGACCTGCATTTCCTTTCCCCCTCATGGATAACTGCATACCCTCCTGAACTCCACCTGGAATTTCAATTTCAATCGTCTCCTCATCCATCGTTCTGCCATCACCTTTGCATGTACCACAGGATGCGGTCACAGTTTTTCCGGCACCATTGCACCTGGGACATACGACCGTGGTCTGCATCTGACCCAAAAAAGTATTTTTTACCTGTCGGACATAGCCAGCTCCCTGGCAAGTGTTGCAAGTGGAAACGCTGTTCCTATCCTTGGCACCACTTCCACCACAGGTTTTACATGCTACCTGCTTTTTAACTTTAATTTTTTTTGTTGTCCCAGCTTCGATTTCTTCCAGAGTAAGAGCAACCTTTATTCGTAAATTAGAACCTTTCTGACCTGTCCCTCGTCCGCGCGATCCACTCTGTCCACCAAAAAAACTTTCAAAAGGACTGCCTCCGTCTCCAAAAACATCGCCAAAGTGCTGGAAGATATCCTCCATAGTCATTCCTCCCCCCGAATAACCCCCTCCCATGTTTTCCATACCTGCATGGCCAAACCTGTCATATTTAGCCTTCTTATTCGGGTCACTCAGTACCTCATAGGCTTCTGCGGCCTCTTTAAACTTTTCTTCAGCCTCTTTGTCGTCCGGATTTCTGTCAGGGTGGTATTGCATCGCAACTTTTCGATACGCCTTTTTGATCGCAGACTCGTCTGCAGTCTTTTCAACACCCAATATTTCGTAATAATCGCGCTTCATCTGTTCATTTTAGTTTGTCACGCACTGCATGACTGATTTAACGGTTTCAAGGAATTTACATTGAAAAAATCATGGCTCCAATCACGTAAGTTACCGCCATTTTCATCCGATTTACTTGGCAACAACCACTTTTGCATACCTGATAATCTTGTCATTCAATACATATCCTTTTTCCAAAGTGTCCAGAACTTTACCTTTAAGATCTTCAGATGGCGCCGGTATATCAGTGATAGCCTCATGCCATTCAGGATCGAATTCCGTTCCCTGCGAATCCATACTTTTCAGCCCTTTCTGCTCCAGAATCTGGTAGAGCTTATGATATACCAACTGCACTCCTTCACTGAATACCTCTGTACCATTCTCTGCGCTTTTCTTGGCCCTGTCAAAGTCGTCCAGTACAGGCAATAATGCCTGCATCATCTCCTGAGAAGCTGTTTTCATCAATTCAAACCTCTCTTTCATAGACCTTTTTTTGAAATTGTCAAACTCTGCCACCAATCGAAGATACTTGTCTTTCATCTCGTCCAATTCGAACTGCAATGAATCAAACCTGCCATCTCCTCCTTCTGGCTGACTTGTTGTCTTGCCATCCCCATCATACGAATCTTTCAATTCCGCTTCTTCTCTTTCTTCCGCCATATTTTCAGCTATTTTTACTCTTTCAATTTCATTATCAAGAATTTTGCCACTTAACAAAAGTGGTCAAAATGGCAGATATTCAGGGCGCCTGTGGTGAAAAAATGACAGATTAGTTTTCATTTTTCTCTTTCAAAAAAGCCAATAATTCGTCAATGGTTGGATTCACACGGAGTATTTTACCTTCAGCATCGATGAAGTACTTTGTCGGAATTTCCCTAACCCCATACTTCTTGGCCAACGGGCTTGAAAAGCGATCAAATTCAGCAATGTGATATTTCCAGATCAATTGGTCCTGCTCTACAGCCCGTTTCCATCTATCCCTGTCAGTTTCTATGGCGACACTCACAATTTCAAAGCCTGAAGCGTCTTCAAGTGTCATATTTCTGGTTTCATCATATAGTCTCACCAATTCCTGATTTTCCCGCCTGCATGGTCCGCACCAGGATGCCCAAAAATCCAGAAGCACATATTTACCTTTGAGCGATGATAACTGAAACTCACTGCCATCAACAAGCGTGGCCGTAAAGTCCGTTGCTGTCTCTCCCGCAGAATATTTTGGCATCCGATACCACAGATTGACTAAATAAATGACCGCTACTGTTATCAGGGCGAAAAGAAACCATCGAGTTCTCATGTAATTCACCGTTTATAATACATCAACTTTGTTTCAGAATGGTTTCAATTCAAATCAGGTGTTAATACCACCATGCTAAAATATCTCCCGTCCTAAACAAAGTCTTTAAATGTTCTTTACTTTTGCACAAAAGTAAGGAATTATGCCTGCATTGGGTGTATCACTTTCTTCAGATGAGTGGTCTACTCTGTAAATTGTTTGTTTGTAATCCTGCCGATGTTTTTAAATCAAATCTTCACCAATGAATCAATTATCGACCGAACTTCAGTCAAGAAGTTCAAATCAGTGTGAAATTTGCGGATCTGCAGACAATCTGGAAGAATTTGTTGTGTCTCCAAAAACAGGACAGTCAGCTGAAGAAATTGTAGTAAGCTGTGACATCTGTAAAAAAGGTATCGAACATCCGGAAGATGTGCCGGAAAATCACTGGAGATGCCTGAATCAATCTATTTGGAACCCGGTTCCTGCCGTACAAATCATTTCTTACAGAATAGTACAGGCACTCTCACAAAATCAATGGGCTCAGGATTTACTTTCTATGATGTATCTTGATGACAAGATGCTGGAATGGGCAAATCACTCTGACGCAGATAATGTTGTACATAAAGATAGCAACGGAAACATTTTACAAACAGGAGATACTGTGACGCTCATCCAGGACCTGGATGTAAAAGGAGCGAATTTTATTGCAAAAAGAGGTACCGTAGTCAAAAAAATAAATCTTGTTAGCGATAATGCTGAACAAATCGAAGGAAAAGTAAATGAACAACAAATCGTAATCCTTACAAAATATGTGAAAAAATCAAGCTGATTGTGCTGAATCCAGTTTTTTAATCCGAAATCCCATCCCGGCAATCAACAAAGTCATCAACGGACTCAACCAATTGAAAATGGCATACATAAAATAATCGCCGGTGGCAACGCCCAATACACCCGCATTATAGGCTCCACAAGTATTCCAAGGCACTAAAACCGATGTCACCGTTCCGCTGTCTTCCAGTGTCCTCGATAAATTGACTGGATGTAAGCCTCTTTTTTCAAATGCTTTTTTATACATCTTCCCCGGTATAACCAGAGCAAGATACTGATCAGATGCTGTTACATTGATGGCTATACAAGATAGTACTGTGCTGGTAAACAATCCAAATATGGAATGAAACAAACTCAGTAAGGCCTGACTAATCCGTGTCAATGCACCAATCGCATCCATCACACCGCCAAATACCATCGCACACAAAATCAGCCAAATCGTCCCCATCATACCCTGCATTCCCTTTGCGGTAAAAAGATCGTTTAACTCCGGGTTAGTGGTAGAAACCGAAGTTTTAATCGTCAATGCATTCATCACACCTTTGTATGCCGTAGTAAAATCCAGCGTTGTTCCACCCGCAGTTGCTACAACAATATCCGGTTGAGCTACAATGGCTGCTACCCCGCCCAGCAACGCTCCTGTCAGCAATGCAATCAAAGGTTCTGTCTTTCGTGTAATCAGAAAAATGACTGTCAGCGGAACAGCAAAAAGCCAGGGACTAATCGTAAAAGCTGAGTCAATCGCCTGTAATTTATCTGTAATGTTGGGAGCACTGCCAGTTTCAATTCCAAGGCCAATGACCAGAAAAATTATAAAAGCAATCAGAACAGAAGGTATCGTCGAAATAAGCATGTACCTCACGTGATCAAACAAATCTGCCCCTGCCATGGCCGCGGCAAGGTTTGTTGTATCTGACAAAGGAGAGATTTTATCCCCAAAGTACGCGCCGGAAATCACCGCCCCTGCCGTCATTCCCGGTGAAATTCCTAATGTATTGCCAATACCAATCAGTGCGATTCCCACTGTGGCAGAAGTCGACCATGAACTTCCAGTAGCCAGAGAAATAATTGAGCAAATCACCAGCGATGCTGCAAGAAAAATCCCGGGTGATAACAATTGTAATCCATAATAAATCATTGATGGTATGATACCACTAATCAGCCACGTGCCGGATAATGCCCCCACCATTAATAAAATCAGGATTGCGCCAGATGTAGATTTTACATTATGCGACACTTCTTCCAGCATTTGGGCATATGATACTCCTTTTCGAAAACCAACTATCGCCGCAAACGACGCCCCCATCAATAAAATAAACTGGTTGCTTCCATTCAATGATAAATCGCCAAAAACTAAAATGTTGTATGCGAGCATCAAAATCAAAACAAAGACAGGAAGCAGCGCCTCAAAAAGGCTCAAATCCTTGTTTTCAATCACAGGAAACTGCTCAGGTTGAGATGGTTTTATGTCTTCACTTTGCATTGGATTTCATTTTTATAGCGTTTGTACAAAACAAATGCAATATAATCCTGATTTTTTATATATTTACTATCCCTTTTTGATTTCCCGCCTTTGTGGGTTCTGAAATGTGATTGTGATTCTTTGTGGAATTTGATTATACTTCGATATTGGTAAACTTTAATTTATGCAACGCACCCTACTCGTCCTTTTGTCATTGAGTCTGTTATTGTTTTCGTGTAAAGAAAAAGAATCCTCCACAGGAAATGACAAAACTGTCACAAAAGAAGCTCCTGCTCTGAAAGTGAATGGCCTCATTGCCGGTGAACAAATCCTGTCTGATCAACTCACCGCTACCGGAACAATTCTTGCAAATGAGGAAGTGGAAGTCAAAAGCGAAATTTCAGGAAAAATCACTGATATTTATTTCAAAGAGGGAAGTGTTGTACAAAAAGGTCAGATCCTCCTGAAACTGAATGACGACGATTTACAAGCCCAGATGAAAAAGTTAAAGATCGAACTAAAACTCCTAGATGTACAGGAAAGCAGACAAAAACAACTTCTATCTGCATCCGCCATCAGCAAGGAAGAATACGATATGACTAAAACAAACCTAGATCTGTTGAAGGCAAATATGGATATTCTCCAAATCGAGCTCGATAAAACAAAGATTGCTTCCCCAACCAATGGAATCATTGGCTTAAAGTATGTAAGTCCTGGATCATTCATCAATTCCAGCACTAACATTGCCACTATACAAAACGTAAATCCGCTGAAACTGGAGTTTTCTATCCCAGAAAAATACAACGCGCTCATAAAAGCCGGCTCGAAGATTTTATTTACAACAGCAGGGTCCTCTCAGCAATGGAACGCCACCGTGTATGCAAAAGAACCCAAAATAGACGCTACGACCCGATCCACCAAGGTCAGAGCCACATTCTCAAATAAAGGCAGCCTTGTGATGCCAGGTTCTTTCGCAGATGTGCGTGTTCCTCTTGGAGAAAAAACCCGTGGAATCATGATTCCAACAATTGCATTCATTCCGGACATTCAGGGTGCAAAAGTATTTTTGTGTAAGGGAGGTAAAGCTGTTAGTGCTTCTGTCACCGCCGGCATTAGAACAGACAAGGAAATACAGATTGTTGATGGTATCCAGCCGGGCGATACTGTCATTACTTCGGGAATTCTGCTACTGAAACCCGATGCACCCGTCAGTGTGATTATTGAAAAACCAGTCAGGTAAAAAATTTTTCATGAGCCTATCCTCTATTAGTATCAACAGACCGGTTCTGACATCGGTTTTTTCCATCATCATCATTCTTTTCGGCGTTATAGGATTTTCATATCTCGGAGTCAGAGATTATCCAAGCGTTGATCCGCCTGTAATTACAGTCAGCACTACCTATACCGGAGCAAATTCAGAAGTCATCATTTCTCAGATTACAGAGCCTCTGGAAGAATCCATCAATGGAATCGATGGGGTAAAATCTATCGTTTCTACCAGCAGTGATGGTCGAAGTACCATCACTGTGGAATTTGGCCTGGACGTAGATCTTGAAACAGCAACAAATGACGTACGAGACAGAGTTTCACGTGCACAACGAAACCTGCCACCTGATGCAAATCCACCCATCGTCAGTAAGTCTGACGCCAGCGCGCAACCCATCATCTCCCTCACAGTGCGCAGTGACCAGAGAAGCTTACTGGAGCTTACTGAAATTGGAAACAACTTGTTTAAAGAGCGGTTTCAGACAATTGCAGGTGTTAGCAATGTGAGTATTTGGGGTGAAAAAAAATACGCCATGAAGATGATCATGGATCCGGCAAAAATGGCAGCCCTGAGCATCACCCCTGTGGATATCCGCAATGCACTTCAGGGTGCCAATGTAGAGTTGCCCTCCGGCAGAATTGAGGGTGAAAGTACCGAACTTACGATTCGGACTGTAGGTCGTATAGGCACTGAAGATGAATTTAATAACCTGATCATCAAAGAGTCGGGTGGTTCTTTGATTCGTTTTAAAGATGTAGGAAAGGCTGAGTTAAGACCTGAAAACGAAAGATCCATTCTTCGTGGTGATGGTGCAATTCCTATGATTGGAGTGGCCATTACTCCTCAGCCAGGAGCAAATTATATCGCCATTGCCGATGAATTTTACAAGCGCCTGGAAGTCATAAAAAAAGAAATTCCGTCAGATCTACAATTGAACATCGCACTGGATATTACAAAGGGAATTAAAAATGCCATCAGCGAAGTGGAAGAGACAATATTTCTATCCTTTGGCTTGGTTGTATTGGTCATCTTTCTGTTTCTAAGAAACTGGCGTTCCACACTGATTCCGGTGATCGCCATTCCCATCTCCCTGATTTCTGCCTTTTTTATCATGTATCTTTCCGACTTTTCGATCAATATCCTCACCTTGTTAGGCATTGTTCTGGCTACCGGCCTGGTCGTGGATGATGCCATCGTAGTGCTGGAGAACATTTATCAAAAGATTGAACAAGGCATGAAGCCCAGAGAAGCTGCCTTTAAAGGATCTGAAGAAATTTTATTTGCCATCATCTCCACCACAATCACACTCGTCGCCGTATTTCTGCCCATCATGTTCCTTCAGGGCCTGACCGGTAGGTTGTTTCGGGAATTTGGAGTCGTCGTGGCCGGATCGGTACTGGTTTCTGCCTTTGTCTCTCTGACGCTGACCCCAATGATGAGCGCACGAATCTTAAAACACGGCTCTGGAGAAAGTAGGTTCTACAGCATTACTGAAAAATTCTTTATAGGAATGACCGAATCCTACGGCAGAGGTCTGCGCCGGTTTTTCAAAGTAAGATGGCTTGCCATCTTCATCATGATCTTATCAGGCTGGATGATCTATCAGCTGGGAGGAAGTCTCCCAAGTGAACTCGCTCCAATGGAAGATAAAGGAAGAATAGCCATCAATGCAACTGCACCCGAAGGTGCTTCCTTTGCATTTATGAACAAATTCCTGTCAAATGTCATCAAAGATGCAGAAGAAATTCCTGAGAAAGAATCCATTTTGTCTGTTACCGCTCCCGGGTTTGGAGCAGCGCAGGCAGCCAATACCGGTTTTGTACGCATTACCCTTACAGACGCAGCACTGAGAAAACGCTCGCAAATGGAAATTGCAGACGAAATGTCAAAAAAAATTAAAAAATATACAGACGCCCGGGTATTTGTAACTCAGGAACAAACCATTGGAGACCGACGTGGTGGGCTTCCTGTGCAATTTGTCATTCAAGCAGCCTCTTTTGACAAATTGAAATCAGTCATTCCCGCTTTCATGGAAAAAGCCAGACAAAATGAAGCTTTTCAGGCCGTAGATATCAACCTGAAATTCAATAAACCGGAACTCAAAATCGAAATTGACCGCAACAGAGCCCAGACCTTGGGTGTCTCAGTCATGGATATTGCACAAACTTTGCAGTTGTACTTTGCTGAACAAAGACTCGGCTTTTTTATTAAAAACGGAAAGCAATATCAGGTCATCGGCCAGGCAGATAATGAAAGTAAAAATGAACCTTCAGATCTGAAATCCATCTACCTCAGAAATAATAAGGGAGAACTCATACAGCTGGACAATCTGATCACGCTCTCAGAACAAAGCAACCCGCCACAACTTTTCAGATACAATCGTTTTGTATCGGCCACTATTTCAGCCGGAACTGTTCCAGGTGTTTCTCTTGGACAGGGAATTCAGGTGATGCGCGACATTTCTTCTGAAGTATTGGATGAGAGTTTTGCCACTGATCTGTCAGGTCCTTCAAAGGAATTTGAAGAAAGTTCATCCACTCTGCTGTTTGCTTTTATCCTTGCTCTGGTTCTGGTCTATTTGATTCTTGCCGGCCAATTTGAAAGTTTTATTGACCCGTTTATCATCATGCTCACAGTTCCTCTGGCCCTGGCCGGAGCGATACTGGCATTGTGGTATACAGACTCGACCTTAAATATTTTTAGCCAGATTGGAATTATCGTTTTGATTGGAATCGTGACCAAAAATGGAATTCTGATTGTGGAATTTGCCAACCAGCAAAGAGAAAAAGGTCTTTCAGCAACCGAAGCGGTATTTCATGCGTCGATTTCCCGTTTGAGGCCTATCCTGATGACCAGCCTTGCCACCGTGCTGGGCGCATTACCCATCGCCCTTGCTTTGGGGGCTGCCTCCTTAAGTAGGGTATCCATGGGTATTGCCATTATAGGAGGTTTGATGTTTTCTCTCTTGCTCACCCTTTTTGTTATACCGGCCCTTTACATTTATATGTCACGCGGCCACAAAGCGATTCAACATGCATAATTTCTGTTCTTGGCTGTATTTGCTTTTTACCTTATTGTGCATTCCTCTTAATGGTCAGGACAAACTCAGTGTGGAAAAAGCCGTTGAAAATGCCCTCACTAATAATTTTCAGGTCCGGGTTGCCAGAAATAATGCACTCGTTCAGCAAACCAACAATACTGCAGGAAATGCAGGCTTACTACCTGAAGTCAACCTGAATTTTGGGCAGAATTTTAATATTAACAACACAAAACAGGAGTTTTTCAGCGGTGATATCAGACAGGGAAATAACGTCAATACAAGCAACCTGAATTCCAATATCCAATTGGGGTGGACTGTGTTTGACGGACTTCGCATGTTTATAAACCGAGACAGACTTGCTGAACTACAGTCGATCGGTGAGTTAACTCTCCGCTTTCAAATGGAAAGTACCATTGCACAAGTAATGTCTCTGTTTTTCCAGATTGAACAACAACAAAAACGCATTGAGACCATCCGGGAAGCAATCAGGTTTTCGCAGGAAAGACTTCAGTGGGTGAGTGTAAAATTTGATGCCGGCACTTCCTCCACCTTGCCCGTTCTTCAGGCAAGAGTTGATATCAATGCTGACAGCTCAATGCTTATTGGCCAGCTGCAAATCCTGAAATCCCTGGAAATTCAGCTCAATCAGACCATGGGCCTTAATCCGGATGCATCGTTTGAGTATATCCCCTCCGGATCTGTTCAAAGCCCCGAACTTACAGAACTGATGGTCGGCGCACAAGAGAGAAATAGCTGGCTACAACTGGCTGAAAAAGAAATCAAACTGGCCGAATTAAACATCAAATCCTGGCAGTCAAATAAATATCCCACAGTCGATATCAACGCTGGATACAATTTTTCCAGGTTACAGGCCGAGATTGGCATTCTCAAATTCAACCAGAACGCAGGAGTCTTGTTTGGCCTCACCGGACGGTGGAACCTTTTCAATGGATGGAATAATAAACGTGAAATACAGGTTGCACGACTCGGTCTGGAAAACAGTAAATTAGAAAAAGAGTCTGCTATTTTGGAGTGGAAAGCAAATCTGTTAAACACTTATCAACAGTTTACAACTGCAAAAAGCAGAGAAAAACTGGAGGAAAGTAATATTGTCCTGGCAAAAGAAAATTTAAACATCAGTTCAGAAAAACTAAAATCTGGTACCATCACTCCAATTGAAGTGCGGCAGGCACAAATGAATTTGATTGATGCTGAATTTCGTAAAATTTCAGCGAGTTTTGACCAGAAAATATCGTTTCTGAACTTACAACAATTGACAGGAAAATTACTTCAGTAATCTTGTGTGCAGATTCCATCAATTGAAACTTTGCATGATACAACACATTAGCAACCCAACTTAACAACTCTATGGGACCATTCGTGAATCCAACGAAATCCATTCATATTCTTTACATATTTCTCCCAAATCCGTTCTATATTTGGTAGTTTCACAGATAAATATCTATCCGGTTAAAGGCCTGGCCGCCGTCTCAGTGACGGAATCAATGGCATATAGCACAGGCTTTGACTTTGACAGGCGATGGATGCTGTTGGATGAGCAAAATCGCTTCTTAACACAGAGGCAACTTCCACTCATGGCTCTGCTGACTCCTGAACTTACAAATGGATTGATTCATATCAGAAATGGAAACGACGGAATCACATTCGAAAGAAATGAAACGTTTGGTAAACCTATTCAAACATTTGTCTGGGACGATCCTGCCACAACGCTTGAAGTAAACCCTGTAGTCAGTCAATGGTTTTCTGATGCCCTTCACCTCCCTGTAAAACTGGTTAGACTTGCTGATGAAATTGCCAGAACGCACCCCAGTTCCGCGATAAATCAATCCATTCCCGTCTCCCTTGCCGACGCTTACCCCTATCTTGTACTTGGCTTAAAAAGTGTGGCTTTCCTCAACCAAAAACTGACCACAGCGATTCCTGCCGACCGGTTTCGGGCAAACATCCTGATTGAAACGTCTGCCGCTCATGAAGAAGATACCTGGAAAACCTACTCACTTGGGCAGGCCGTTTTTCAGTCAGTCAAACCCTGCGGCAGATGCACTGTCATCACCATCGACCAAAAAACAGGGGAACAAAATAATGAACCTCTGAAAGTACTTAACACTTACCGCAAAAAAGACCAAAATGTTATTTTCGGCATGCATACAATTTGCCTGGAACAAGGGCTTGTCAAAATAGGAGACACCCTTTCGTTGCAACCTCCATTGTAGAGTTTTACTCTCTCGTAAGCAGCATTTTCACTCCGTTGTCCGCTGTAATCAACATTCTGCCGTTCTCAATATAGTATTTGCCGAGGGCAATAGTCTGCACTTGACCCTGCTGGCTAATGTGCAGATAAATCCTACTGTTTTCAGAGTACCAATACCAGCCTTCAGCGATTTGCCTGCCGGTTTCCGATGAAACTCCGGTATAGTTCGCACCGCCAATCAACGTAGAAGACCCAGCGGTAGCAATCCGGCCATCTGCTAAAAATTCAAGGTATTCTTTACTCGACATCGATCCATAGGTGTCGTTGGAACCATATCCGGAACT
>JAJTEZ010000210.1 GCA_021298335.1 Saprospiraceae bacterium
TATATGCTTTCGTATTCACCCTACGACAATGTGGAGCCAAAAGAATACCCGGCTACTCTGGTGACTACGGGATACTGGGATTCGCAGGTTCAGTACTGGGAACCTGCCAAGTGGGTAGCAAAGCTCAGGGACGTAAAAAAAGGAAATCAACCTCTTCTCCTGTACTGCAATATGGAGACCGGACATGGAGGGGCATCAGGAAGGTTCAGGCGATTGCATGAGTCAGCAATGGAATATGCGTTCTTGCTAGACCTGGCTGGAAGGACGCAGAGCAAGTAGCCGTTACGCCTTATTTTGTAGCAAAATCTTCCAGGAAATCAGCATGCTGATGAGCATACAGATCCCTCCGACGAAAAATGCAGCGCCTGGAAAGACGAATGGCGCCTGGTCTGTGGTAAAAAAGTAAAAAATCTGGCTCATCATCACAGGTCCTACGATGGTGGTCAGACTGACCACGCTTGTGAGGCCGCCTTGCAATTCGCCCTGCTGCGAAGGCTCAACTTTGCCCGCCATATACGACTGCAGGTTAGGCATGGCAATGCCGCCCAGGGAGTAGGGGACAAGGCATGCAAACAAAAAGATCGTGCTTGGAGCAATGGAAAACAAAAACATGCCCAGGGTATATAAGCTGAAGCCAATCACGATCGACCGCTCCAGTCCCAGAAAATGAGCGGCCTTCTGGGCGAGTCCGGCCTGTACGATGGCCACCAGCACACCCACGATGGCAAGTGATATACCAACAGTACTTTCATTCCATTGAAACCGATACATGGTAAAATAATTCCACGTACTTTGAACAGCGTGCGACCCCAGGTATAAAAAGGTGGCAGCTACAAATAACCAGCCCAACTGCTTGTATTTCAATATCTGGCGCAATGTGCCTACGGGATTTGCCCGACGAATGTCAAAAGGCCTCCTGTGCTCTATTGCCAGAGATTCCGGTAGCGTAAAATAGCCAAACAAGAAATTTGCCAGGCTCAAACCTGCCGCTGCGTAGAAAGGAATTTTTAAACTGATTTGACCTAAAACCCCACCCAGAAACGGTCCGATAATGAATCCCAGCCCAAAAGCAGCACCTACCATACCAAAATTGCGGGATCGGTTTTCCGGGGTGCTCACATCTGCTATATAGGCGGATGCAGTGGTAAAACTGGCGCCGGTAATACCCGCGATAATGCGTCCGATAAAAAACCAGCTATAGTTTGGTGCAAAGGCAAGAATCAGATAATCCAGTCCAAAGCCCAGTAATGAGAACAATAGAACGGGTCTGCGGCCAAACTTATCGCTCAGACTGCCCATGACCGGAGAAAAAATAAACTGAGCAATGGCATAGGCAAACATGAGGTACCCTCCATACCGACTTGCTTCATTAATGCTGATGCCTTTCATTTGTGCAAGCAGTTTCGGAAAGACCGGGATAATGATGCCCAGTCCAATTACATCAATCAGCAAGGTTAGGAAGATAAATATCAGTGCGGTATCTTTGCCTTTCATAATGGGAATCTTTAAACTTGCAAAAGTAAGGATTCCCGACGTACCGTCTGTGATTAGTTTGATCACAATAGATTTATCTGCAGTCCTTATGCTGACCAACTCACAAATTGCCGCCAGATTTGACCAGCTGGCAAAACTCATGGAGCTTCACGAAGAAAATCCGTTTAAAATCAAGTCCTATGCAAATGCCTACCTGAGTCTTCGGAAACTGGAAGGGAATTTGTCGGCAATGTCGCGCGACGAACTGGCTTCTATCCGGGGAGTAGGTACAGCAATTGCGGATAAAATACAGGAAATGCTTTCAACAGGACGCCTAAGTGCGCTGGAAGAAATCAAAGCCAAAAGATCTGGATGGAAATGGGTATAGTAACGGTCGGTGAATTATTATATGCCTGCAACGAAAACCGATTGGTAAAGTACCGCGGCTTTGGATTGAAGGCCCAGGAGGAAATTCGCCAGAAAATCGAATACTTTCTCGATGCCCGGGGCAAATACCTCTGTGCGTCAGTTGAAACAGTTGCCGAAGAATTGCTGGCTATCTGTCGACAGGTTTCGCCCCAGCATACTTTTACATTGTGTGGAGACCTGCGCAGGAAAATGCCCGTGGTTTGCGGTGTTGAGCTACTGACTGACGCCGCCGAAGAACCTGTCATTGCCAGTGCGGGACTGGAGCGCTCTCCGAAGGGAAATCTGATTTTTCGAGATATGCCTGTTTTCATTTATTCGGTGCCAAAGCAGCAAATGCCGCGGGAATTGTTTGTGCGCTCTGCCAGCCAGATATTTCTGGAAGATATTGGACCGGTAGAAGAGGACTTTACCGATGAAAACATGATTTTTCTACAGAAAAACCTTCCCGCCATACCCCCTGAATGCCGCGAGTGGCAGTTAGCATCGATGCCCGGCCAGGAGGGTCTGGATAGTCTTGTCCAGGTCTCCGACATAAAGGGCATCATGCACAACCATTCCACTTACAGCGATGGATTGCACAGTCTGGAAGAGATGGCCTTGTATGTACATCAGCAAGGCTTCGAATATTTTGTCATTTCTGATCATTCCCGTTCTGCTGGCTATGCCGGTGGACTTCGCATTGAGGATGTATACCGGCAGTGGTCTGAAATTGACGAGCTAAACAAGAGTTTCGGCAATCAGTTTCATGTCTTCAAAAGTATCGAAAGTGATATACTGACTGATGGATCGCTGGATTATCCGGACGATGTGCTTGCTGGCTTCGACCTGGTCATCGCCTCGGTACACTCAGTGCTCACTATGGATGAGGCCAGGGCAACGTCTCGCCTCATCAAAGCCATCGAACATCCTGCAACGCGCATCCTGGGCCACCCCACCGGGCGCTTGCTGCTGGCAAGGCCAGGCTACCCGATCAATGAAAAAAAAGTCATCGATGCCTGTGCTGCCAATGGTGTCGCCATCGAATTAAATGCGAATCCACAACGACTGGACATGGACTGGACATGGATTCCCTATGCACAGCAAAAAAGTGTAATGGTCAGTATCAACCCCGATGCACATTCGAAAGAATCAATCCATTATGTGCGCCATGGTGTAAATGTTGCGCGTAAAGGATTGCTTGATCGTTCGGCCTGTCTGAACTCACTTTCTTGCGATCAGTTCATACAATGGTTAGCGACCAGGTAATTTCAGGATGTTGTAAACAGATTTCTACATTGTGTTAATTACTTGTTAATCGACATGCATGGTACATCAAATCCGTTGTACAAACCATTATATGACATAATTTTGTCATAATTTTACAATTATTTTATCATCAACATTAAAAATTAGAATAATGAAAAAATTCAATTTGTTTGCACTGTTGTCTTTTGTTACAGTGTTTGCATTTACATCCTGCAAGGATGGAGGAAATAGCACTGAAGGCGCTGAATCAACAGGTGATACAACCGCTGTAGGAGCAGTTACCACAGATCCAAATGCTCCTGTGACTGCTACCCCTGAAGGAACAGCTGCACCAGCTACACCAGCGGGTCCACTCACTACCGTAAAATTTGACGAGGAGACCCACGACTGGGGTACCATCATGGACGGCGAAAAAATGACACATGTTTTCAAATTCAAGAATACTGGAAATGAGCCTTTGGTCATCAGCAATGCAAAAGGTAGCTGTGGTTGTACAGTTCCTGAATGGCCAAGAGATGCTATTGCACCAGGCAAGTCAGGCGAAATCAAAGTGGTTTACGACTCTAAGGGCAAAGGTGCTCCAGGTGGAAAGGACGACACGAAGCGTGTGACCATCAACGCAAACGTAGAAGGTGGCGAGATGTACCTGACCATCAAAGGAAAAGTAGACGGAAAAGCGAAATAATTGACGCTTCAGTCAACTGAATACAAAAAGGGTTGTTCTTCATTGAACAGCCCTTTTTTTATTTAGAAACGCGAAAGATTGAAGAAGTACTTAAGTCTCATTGCATTTAGTCATACAATATTTGCCCTTCCGTTTGCCCTTTCAGGTTTTGTACTGGGTGTGCAAGATGCCGGTACACCTTCCTGGCCCTCGAAATTACTTGCCGTGCTGGCCAGCATGGTGTTTGCCAGGAGTGCGGCAATGGCCTTCAACCGATGGCTCGACAGAGATATTGACGCAGTCAATCCCCGAACAGTCACACGGGAGATTCCCGCCGGCAAAGTGTCGTCAAACGCTGCCTTGACACTCGTTATCCTGATGAGTCTCCTTTTTGTTCTCGCGTCTCTGTCCATCAATTTTCTTTGTTTTATCCTCAGTCCTGTAGCCTTACTGGTGATTCTGGGCTATTCCTACACTAAACGCTTTACCCCTTTGTGCCATGTAGTATTGGGAGCCGGTCTGGGTCTTGCCCCCGTGGGTGCTTATCTGGCCATGACAGGCAATTTTGCCTGGGTGCCAGTTCAGATGGGGCTGGCGGTGCTGTTTTGGGTGGCCGGTTTTGATATCATATATGCCTTGCAAGATGAAGAATTTGACAGGAGTCACGGCTTACATTCTGTGCCGGTATCTCTGGGGAGAAAACGATCGATGCGACTGTCGCAGGTACTTCATGTGGGATCCG
>JAJTEZ010000055.1 GCA_021298335.1 Saprospiraceae bacterium
TCTTCATACAACTTTTCGCCTGGTCGTCTGCCAGTCACTTTAATGTCGATATCTTTGTAAGGCTCCAATCCACTCAAGCGAATTAGGCGAATTGCCATATCCAGGATGCGTACCGGTTCACCCATGTCAAAGATGTAGATTTCACCACTTTTACCAGTGGAAGCCGCTTGTAACACAAGTCTGGAAGCTTCTGGAATTGTCATGAAATACCTTGTCATTTCGGGATCAGTAATGGTAATGGGTTTGCGTTTCGCAATCTGGTTTTTAAATATTGGCACGACTGAGCCATTTGATCCCAATACATTACCAAATCTTGTGATGATAAATTGTGTTTTAATATTTGCAGCGTTATGAGCCTCTTCCATATTTTTCCAAACATACAATTCAGCCAGTCGCTTCGTCAGCCCCATAATATTGGTCGGATTGACAGCTTTGTCTGTGGAAACCTGAACGAAGCGACTGACTTTATATTTTAATGTCAGATCAACGATGTTTCTCGTACCCATATAATTTATCCAGAACGACTTTTCGGGATTTTTTTCCATCATAGGCACATGCTTATAGGCCGCAGCATGTAAAACAAATTCGGGACGATATTTTTCAAAAACAATTTCCATACCCTCACGATCGCAGATGTTTCCAAGCACAGTTGTGATGCGAATAGAGGGAAATTCATCTTTTAAATCATTCTCTACATAAAACAAGGGTGTTTCTGCAAAATCCAGAAGTATCAAATTGCGGGGCTTGAAAAGACAAATCTGTCGTGCAAGTTCACTGCCTATAGAACCTGCACCACCGGTGATAAGCACCCGCTTATTTAATATAGCTTCTCCTACTAAATGGCGGTCTATTTCGATGGGTTCGCGGAATAAAAGATCTTCAAATTGTATCTTTTTTAACTGATTTTCCTTTTGTGTAGAATATGTTTGAATTCTTGATAGACTTGAAGAAAAAATTTGGAGTTTATGACTCATGCAATAATCCACCAAAGAAACCATAACCTGATTAAAAATGGTGGAATCTAGAATGATGATGCCATCAACTTCTTTGGAAATATCATTTTTATTGTAAAACTCTTCAAGCAATAGAACCGGAACGCCTGAAATCTGCTTGCTTTTCAGAAATGGGTTTAGCGATAAAAATCCGGTGACAGACACAGAGCCATTGGGAATGTTATTCAGTGCTTTTGCAGTAGCCAGGCATTCATCTGATGTTCCCAATAGATACATTTTTGATTTTTCTTCCTTATTAATCTTTGACCTGAGGCGTTGAAAAACATATTTTACCGAAAGTCTGAAGATAATGAGGTAAAACAGGCCTAACAGGAAGGAATAAACCAACGGGGTATTTATAAAAATGTAGGTGTGTTGCCACTCAAAAAAGACCATGTTGAGCAGAATCATAAAAATATGAGCACTAAAAAAAGAGAGTGCAAGCTTAATCAGATCTCCGAGTGACGTGTATCTGATTGACGCTCTATTTGTTCCAAATGCAAGAAAAAAAACTGCTACTATACCAACATAAATTGAAAAACGGATGATGAGCGGTACTGCCAGGGAATAGTCAAAATTGCTGTTGATAAAAATCAGGTAGTTCATGACATAGGACAAAGCTATGATATATAGCTCCGCCAAAAACACCAGCCATCGTGGAGTATACTTAATATTCCGATAGGCATCCCTGCCAAAAATTCCCGATATGATAGACCTGATCAATAAATAAGATTCTAATAACTTTCAAAAATAAATACTATTTCACAAAATACACGTCCATGTAACAAAAAAATCATTTTTTGTTCCTATGTCCACTCCTACTTTTTATCGTCTTCATAATAGCCGTAACCATAGCCAAGCTTGTCGCACCACATACAATGATGCATCTGCTAAATCGGCAAGCTGCAGTGCATCTGCAACCAGTCCGACAGGAGGTGCATCCAGAATGATAAAATCAAACTTTTCCCGCAGTTCCAGCATCAATTCCCTCAACCTCGGTGAAAGTATCAACTCACCTGGATTTGGGGGTTTGGGACCGGAGGCAATGACATACATATTTTCGTGTTGTGGAATCTGCTGTATGATGTCATTAAGAGATACATGCTCATCGACAATATAGTTTGAAATCCCCATTTTCGAGCGTTCCTCCATGCCGATATACAATTCTTGTTTCGGCTTTCTCAGGTCCAGCTCTAATATGAGTACTTTTTTTCCGCTGATAGCCTGAGTCATTCCTAGGTTCAGCGCAATAAATGACTTTCCTTCACCTGAAATTGAAGACGTCATCAGCAGAGTCTGTATTGAGTGACCTGATGCTATAAAATTAAGGTTGGCACGAAGGAGGCGAAACATCTCCGCGATTGCAGATCTCGAGTGAGAATGAACAACCACACTTTCCTTTTTGGAGCTGAAGGCTACGATGCCGGCTACAGGAGTGGAAGTGCCTGAGGCTATATCAGATTCTGTTTCGATCTTATCGTTAAACATGTCAAGCAAATAGGCCAGGGCCATCGGTAGTAGCAGTCCAAGGCCGAGGGCGATGAGCCAGATCATATTAGGTTTAGGCTTGATAGGAATGTTTGTATTTCTAGCCGGTTCAATCACTAAGGCAGAACCTGAGGCAACAGCTAGTGAAAGTGCAGTTTCCTCTCTTTTTTGTAATAAGAAGACGTAAAGATTTTCTTTTATAGCCTTTTGTCTTTCAATTTCTACTAATTCTCTTTCCCTTGCGGGTAAACTTTGTAAACGCTTTTGTAAATTAAAGTTTTGAGTTTTTGTAGAATTTTGAACTATAAGCAAATCCTTTTTAATGGATTTTATATTATCAATGATTGTCAATCTTAAATTTGACAACTGTTTATTCATTAATGACATATTTGGGTGTCCTGATCCGACTGTAGCCATTAACACGGCTCTTTCCTCTAACAGGGTATTAAATCTCTGCAACAATCCTGTCAGGGTCAAATTATTCAATGATAGATTTGTTGGCACAAATTCAAAATTTTCTTTATTTGAGTTCAAAAAAGCCTCAATTGAATTTAAAATTTCCAACTGCACGTCTGTTTCTGTCAATTCCTTCCTATACTCAGCAATTTCTGTAAGTATCATACTACCCTCTGCGCTCATGTCCACCATACTAAATTTGCTCTTATAGCTTTCAGCCTCACCTTCCACTTGATTCAACTCTTGTGTCAGCAGTGTAATTCTTTCATCAATGAATCGTAATGTATTTTCGTAAACTTTATTCTTTTCTATAATTACCTGTCTATTATAAGCGTTTACAAGCTCATTTAATACGTCGGTTGCTCTTTGTGCAACTGGATCTTCCAACCTAAGCCTTAAAGCAGATGTTTTTTTTCCTTCCTGTTCAACCTTAATATTTTTACTTAAACTAATTGCAGCAGTCTCAGAGGTTCTCAACTTAATTTCGAATTTTTCTCTTGTGTTATTATTTATACCATCACCTGAAAAGGTAATATTAAGTGATCCAGCAGGTATAAAAATAGTCTTTCCAAATTCGCCTTTATATTCAACGTCGTTATACATAATAACAAACATACCAGCATCTTTCAATTCTAACTCAAAATCAACTGCCTCGACTCCCTTTTTAGGCACCCAATTTGTAATTTTAACAGGGGAAGCAATATATAAATCGGCATTCCTAACTCTTCCTTTTCCAATGTAAGTGAATTCAAGTTGTAGTTTTTCAACTACTTCTTTCATTAACAAACTAGATTGAAAGACCAATATTTCATTGTCAATTTTTTTATTTGATTGACCAAGTCCAATTTCGCTAAGTATTTGCTCCTCAGACAATTTTCCTGATTCTTTTTCATCTTTGATTAATACAATAGTACTAGACTCAAATACAGGATTTGTATACCTCAAATATACATAGGCAATTGATAATGACAATGGTAAAAATATCACTAATAGATACCAATATTTCAGAAGCCTTCCAATAAGTCTTCTAATGTCAATATCTTCGTCTTGGTTAGTTTCTAAGTGATTATTAAAGTTGTTTTCCAAAATGCAATGACATTTTTTAATTAAAAATATTATTTTGTTAAGCTAAAAATAAGAGTAAACAAGGAAACAAAACCAAGTATTGCAGATAAATACCTACTTGCTGGATCGGGAGCTGAAAGTACTTTTGCAGGATGTGGTTCTACATATACAATGTCATTGGGTTGTAAATAAAAATATTTTGATTTGAAAATTTCCCTTGATTTCATATTAATTCTCCCATAGGTTCTAATTCCATCCTTTTCACGTATAACCAGCACGTTATGACGGTTGGCAAACAATGTCAGATCCTTCGCCATTCCAATTGCTTCCAATATGCTCATCTTTTCAGATTGGATAATAAATGAACCAGGAGAGTTTACTTCTCCTAAAATCGAAACTCTAAAACTAAGAAATATTACTTGAACATTAACGTCAGGTAAATAATTAGTATTAAGTACTTTTCCTTCGATATCTGCTTTAATTTCTTCTATTGTCCTCCCCTGTGCTACTACTTTGCCTATAATAGGTATATCTATCAATCCCATTGAGTTAACCCTGTATCCTAATGGTTCAGTAATTACTCCAGTATTCCCCATCCGTTGCATTTGAGCCAAGGTTCTGGTATCCATAATATTGAAGCGTTCTGCTTCTAATTGATTTGAACTGTAAACGTTTATCTGCAGGATATCCTCCGGCTGAACAGTCCACTTTGTAAAGTTGACAATAGAATCCAGCTTCCCGTCCTTCAAGTCCTGCCCATCCTGAAAATTGACTATGTCCTTGTAAGTAATGCAAGAAGTCAGAGAGGTCGCCAAATAGGCAGCCAAAAAAATATTCAGGACAGATAATTTTGAAAGGTGAGCCCACTTCAATCCTTTTTTCGATTGATTCTTCAAAAACATAAAAGTATTTTTAACAAAGATAAGCGACTAACTGTACAATATGTACTCACGGTTTATCCACTGGTCAAAGGAATTATTTTGCGTCATGCAATCATTTCATCCTAGCCGCACGTTTTTGCAAGTGCTATTCGCTGTACACAAAGTAAATCAAACAAAATAAACTACCGTAAATCTTGTAGTTAAAATGTTGTTTTCCCTGAAATTTTCAGCCATGCATCGTAAGCTTTAGTAGTGAGCCTGATTTCACGGCATAACTGGATGTCTTCCTGTGTATGCGCATCAGTACCAATAAAATCAACCCAACCCTTTTCCAGATACTCCATGGCTTTGGAAGCAACAACAGGGCCATATTTTCCGGTAAGGCTCAACAAATTAATTTGCATTTTAATGCCAAGTTCCCGCATGAATGCAATTTTTTTATTGTTCTGATGGTAGAATACGTATCTCTCCGGGTGTGCAAGCACAGGTGCATACCCTTTGATCTGAATGTCAAAAAGATATTTATCCACTCCCGGAGTTTCAGCAAAATACCCCTGTTCCACAAGGACGTGGTTGCCCTGAAATGTGAGTAGAGATTTCGCTCTCAGCAGTGATTCAAAATGATCGTCAAGATAATATTCTGCCGCACAACCTAATGTAAGGTGAGGAAAAAATTTATCAGCCTCTGTACGGATTCTCTCAAATGAACTGTGAATTGTCTGCTCCGTGTTAGGGTAGTAATCCCTGTAAATATGCGGTGTCGCAATCAATTCAATATACCCCAGTTCGGAAAATGAAGCAAGCATGCCCAATGCTGCGGACACATCTGCGGCCCCATCATCTATGCCCGGAAGCCAATGCCCATGCATATCTAATCTCAGATCATTTCCCGGATTTTGCAGTTTTTTTCTACCAAATTCCCTCAACGACTGTAACATATTTGAGTATTTAATGGGTAGAAACTATAAGTATTTTTCTTGTAAACCAAAAGTAATGATTACCTAGCGAAATTCATACTATTTACATAAAAAAGCAACTAACTCTTTTGTTTCAATATTTAATTAAAAAAAAGAATGACTTATTTGAATGCCTTCCAGGCACGCTGCAATCCTTCCTGTAGTTTTATTCCACCTACATAGCCCAGTAAATGGCAAATCTTGTCAATATTTGCCAGGCTATGCTTCACATCGCCCAGCCTCGGCGAACCAGCGATTGGTTCCTGCCGGCACCCACTGATCTGGGAGATGTTTTCCCAAAGTTGTCTGAGCGAATGTTGCTCACCACAGGCCACATTATACACCTGGTTGACGGGCGAAACTCCATCTTTAAGGTTTTCATCCGCAAACAAAGAACGCAGATTTGCCTCGACAGCATTGGCAACAAAGGTAAAATCCCGGGAATGCGAACCATCACCATGAAAAACCGGCGGTTTGTTTTCAGCCGCAGCCCGCATAAACAATGGGATTACAGCAGCATAGGGGCCATCAGGGTCCTGGCGAGGACCAAAAACATTAAAATAACGCAAGCCGACAAATTGCAGTCCGTAACACCTAGCATACACTTCAGCATAAATTTCGTTGACATATTTTGTCACAGCATAAGGCGACAAAGGCTTACCAATCACATCCTCCACTTTGGGCAAAACGGCACTATCCCCATAGGTGGATGAAGACGCAGCAAATACGACACGCCTGATTCCTTCTTCCACCGACGATTGCAAAATATGCAATGTACCATTGACATTGACATCATGACTCAACAAGGGATCTTTCAAGCTCCGTGGCACTGACCCTAATGCAGCCTGGTGACATACCAGATGCATGCCAGCTACAGCCCGCCGACATGTTTGGTAATCCCGAATGTCGCCTTCCATCAGTTCAAATCTGTTATGCCCCTGGTGATGGACTATATTTTCTCTCTTTCCTGTAGAAAAATTGTCCAGTACTCTGACTGTTCCCACCCGTGAATCTTCAAGCAGAGCATCCAGAATATGCGAGCCAATGAAACCCGCCCCACCCGTAAGCAGAATATTTACTCTTTCATCTTGTTGCATAGATTCTGGTTGATTGACTTTCAATATACATATCTTTTGACTGCTACAACCTCCCGTCGACCGTATGTTTTGGAAGTACCGATTTGACATCGTAAACGATAGCCTGTGCCTTAACAATTGATTTCAGATCCAGAGCAGCAAAATCCTGATGTGCCACAGCCAGGATCACAGCATCGTAGGACGTCTCAGGCAGTTGGCGGAAAGATGAAATGCCATACTCATGGTGCACCTCAGCAGGGTCTGCCCACGGGTCACATACATCTACATCCAGATGGTATGTTTTTAATTCACGATAAATATCAATTACTTTTGTATTCCTGATGTCAGGACAGTTTTCCTTGAACGTAAAGCCCAACAGGAGTATTCTGCTGCTGGTGACAGGGATATTTTTTCGAACCATCAGCTTGACAACTTCCGTAGCAACATATTCGCCCATGGAGTCATTCAGACGCCTGCCAGCCAGAATGATTTCAGGATGGTAGCCCACCTCCTGGGCCTTCTGCGCAAGATAATACGGATCGACGCCGATGCAATGCCCGCCAACCAATCCCGGTTTAAAGGGTAGAAAATTCCATTTTGTGCCAGCAGCTGCCAGTACTTCGTGGGTATCAATATCCATGCGGCTGAAAATTTTAGATAATTCATTGACGAAAGCAATGTTGATGTCTCGCTGACTGTTTTCGATGACTTTTGCTGCTTCTGCTACTTTGATGGAGGACGCTTTGTACGTTCCTGCTGTGATCACGGAAGCATATAAATCATCGATAACGGTCGAAGCCTCAGGAGTCGAACCTGATGTCACTTTGAGGATTTTTGACACTGTATGCTCTTTGTCTCCAGGATTGATCCGCTCAGGTGAATAACCCACGTAAAAATCCCGATTCATCACAAGACCAGATTTTTTTTCAAGGACAGGCACACACTCCTCTTCTGTTACTCCCGGATACACAGTAGATTCGTAAATGACATAATCTCCCTTCTTCAAGACCATCCCAACTGTTTCACTTGCCCTGTATAAAGGAGTCAGCACAGGCCTGTTGTTTTTGTCCGTGGGTGTCGGGACGGTGACGATGAAAGTATTGCACCTCTCTAATATTTCTACATCGCATGTCACATAAAGACCCTGCGTACCACTCATTTCCTGTACCAAAACTTTCTGAAGATTATCATCCGACACCTCCATCGTTAAATCCTTTCCGTTGCCAAGTTGCTCAACCCTTGACCTGTTAATATCAAATCCTACAACGGGATATTTTTTTGCGAATTCGACTGCCAAAGGCAAACCAACATAACCCAGGCCAATCACACATATTGAATGCTGCATAATTTCTAATTTATTTCTATTTCAACCAATCAGTTATGCTGATTTTAGTATTTTAATCAAATAATCACCATAGCCGCTTTTGACAAGAGGAGCAGCAAGATTTTCGAGTTCCGTGCTGTTTATAAACCCCATCCTCCATGCGACCTCTTCTATACAACCAATTTTATACCCCTGTCTCTTCTCAATGACGCGTACAAACTCCGATGCATCGTGTAGTGAGTCAAATGTGCCAGTATCCAGCCATGCTGTGCCCCTGTCCATGATACCCACCGTCAGCTTCCCCTGCTCAAGATACATCTGGTTTACTGTGGTTATTTCATATTCGCCCCTTGACGATGGGGGAATTGAAGCGGCAATGTCACATACCTGATTATCATAATAATACAAACCCGGAACTGCAAAATCTGAACGTGGATGTTTGGGCTTTTCTTCGATGGAAATAGCCTTACTGTCCTGATCAAACTCCACCACGCCATATCTCTCCGGATCGTTGACTGCATAGGCAAATACCCTGGCTCCTTCGGTAATCTTGGCACTCTGTTGCAACAATTTGGATAAACCTGAGCCGTAAAAAATATTATCGCCAAGCACCAGGCATGAAGGTTCGCTGCCAATAAACTCTCGGCCTATGACAAATGCCTGGGCGAGACCATTGGGCACTTCCTGCACCGCATATTCAAACCTGCATCCCAGTTCACTTCCATCCCCTAACAGCCTCCGAAACCCAGGCTGATCCTCTGGCGTGGTAATGATCATCACCTCACGGATGCCAGAAAGCATTAGAATAGACAAGGGATAATAAATCATCGGCTTATCATAGACCGGCATCAACTGTTTACTGATCGCTTTTGTTATCGGATACAACCTAGTACCAGAGCCCCCTGCCAGAATGATTCCCTTCATTTGTCGATTATTTATTATTTCTGAATGTGTTTTTTTTTGGAAAGTGTTCTTCTAATAAAATATTTTATTTTGAATAATATATAGTAAACAAAATTAAAATTCAAATGGGTGACCCGACAGTGGCAAAGCAGCAAAGGGGTGATAATCTCCTTTCAATCCCACCGGCACAGCATTTCGGATCTGATGTACAATTTCAATGGCAGTGCGGGCCTCTCCAATCCGAAATCCACGACCTGCCAATATTTCCCGATAACTGGATGTATGCAAATCTGTAAATCCATCTGAAAATTCCACCTCCTCTCCTTCAATCTGTATGGAACGATAGGTGCGCTTGCCCTTTTCTACTGCCTCCTTAGGCAATGTATCTGAATTAATGCTCAAAAACCATCTGACCCGTGCCTTTTCAAACTCCAGAAAGCCAGCTGCTCTGTCATGTGTGTGCACATGCACAATGTTTTGCTTCAGTGGACCAAAAACCCACTGCAACATATCGTAAAAATGAACTCCAATATTTGTGGCAATGCCCCCGGATTTTTCTTTCCAGCCTTTCCAGGATGTGAAATACCAATTGCCGCGCGAGGTGATATATGTCAGATCAAATTCATATACTTTTCCTGGTGCAGAACTGTCAACTTTTTGTTTCAATCCTATGATGCCCGGATGTAAACGAAGCTGCAAGATATTGTACACATGGTGGCCAGTCTCTTCCTCAAGCTCCTGCAATGCATCTATGTTCCAGGGATTTAACACAATAGGCTTTTCACAAATGACATCTGCTCCGTATCTCAAGCCAAACCGAATGTGCGCATCATGCAAATAATTGGGGCTGCAAATACTGATGAAGTCAAGTTTTTCACCATATCTTTTCAGCTTTTCCAGATGTCTGTCAAACCTCTCAAATTCAGTAAAAAAAGCAGCCTCAGGAAAATAACTATCTATAACTCCCACGGAATCATTCGGATCCATGGCTGCCAGTAATACATTTCCTGTATCCCGAATTGCCTGCATATGTCGTGGCGCTATATAACCCGCTGCCCCAATCAGTGCAAATTTTTTCATTCCACTTTTTTTATATCAACAATAAACAATCTCAAAAATCGAATTGGTTTTTTCAAGAAAACCGCTCTACGTATCCATCGATCAACCGATACACCTGTCCGCTTTCTTCACAAACAGCCATTCCTTCACGATCAAATTTCAAACGGTGTCCAAACTCGCTCATCCACCCTATCTGACGACCCGGATTACCAACAATCAATGCATAAGCCGGCACATCACGTGTCACTACAGCACCTGCGCCTATAAAGGCAAACTGACCGATATCATGTCCGCATACAATTGTCGCATTGGCGCCAATACTTGCTCCTCTTCCTACACGGGTGGATGCATACTGGTTTTTTCGATTGACAGCACTGCGCGGGTTGACCACATTTGTAAACACACAGGACGGCCCCAGAAACACATTATCTTCACAAATCACTCCCGTATAGATCGATACATTATTTTGAACTTTGACATTGTTGCCCAGGATTACTGAAGGTGAAACAACTACATTCTGGCCGATATTGCAGCCTTCACCTATTACAGCTCCAGCCATAATGTGGCTGAAATGCCAAATCATGGTACCTTCACCAATCTGGCAGCCTTCGTCAATATATGATGATGGATGTGCGAAAAAAGCCATGATATAAATAACTATTTAAGGTTTTTTTAGGAAGCAGCATAAGCGTCTTTTACCATTTTTCTGAACGAAAACAAAAGCACCATGGCGAAAGTTCCCACCAGCATCCCTTTGATTGCAGCCAGCCACCATGGCTGAAAATCAGAATCCAAGGGCATGAGCGGTTCGTCTATCAGCAACATATCCGGCAGTCCGCCAGAATTCAGCGAAAACTCCGCGAGTTCCTTATTTTTCGTTGCTTCCGCATAAAGCGTCTTCAGTTTGAGAATCTCAGACTCGAGCAACCGTCGTTCAGTCATCACCTGCATATCCTGCAGATTGCGATGAGTATCATTAAAACGGGAGAGTGCATATTCGCGTGACTTCAACTGCTGAAAAACAGAGTCTGTTTTTACCGCTGCATACCGGATTGTCGATTGTTGTGCCTGCTGGTTGGTAGAGATGTAAAAGTCCCTCAGGTAGTTATAAACACTATGGCTAATTTCGACCGCTAATTGCTCATCCACAGTACTGGCTGACATGGTTAGAATGCCTGTGGTAGCATCAAATGTGCTTGAAAAAATTGGATTTGAAATTTCTTTGCTACCTGAAACCTCAGAAATCATCCTCTTCAACACCCAAAGTTCGGTGGGTTGAAATTTCTCGATGCTATCGTGAGTAAAAACCCAGTTCTCCAATCCGGGAGCGTCTTTAGACCATGTTTGCCTGAACTGATGCAAAATCAACAAATGGTTTGCAATGTAGTCTGCTTTACCCCCAAACGTATCGAGAGAAACTTTTGTAAAAAGCATTTTTTGAATGAGGTTTCGGGAAAGAGAAAGGCTCACTAGTTTTTCAAGATTGACCTTACTCACCCCACCAATCCCAAAGGATCCCAGTATTCCTGACAAAGCACCACCTCCCGTTTTTCCGTCATTGAGGGTATAAGTGAGCTTGGCAGTGTACCTAACAGGTGCTTTATGGGCCTGGTAAGCCAATGCACAGGCTGCCAGCACCGCTACAGAAAATATCCAGAACTTAAAGCGCCAGAATTCCTGAAAAAACTCTCCGGCCTTTTCTATGATTTCTCTGAATGTAACTTCCTTTTCCATTTTTACCATTGAATCAGGTGCAGGTGTAACATTTTTTGGATATTGTCAAATCACGAACGGTGATATTGTTTTTCATAATATTCCTCATATGCACCAGACGTCACATGATCAAGCCAGGTCTGGTTTGCCAAATACCAGTCGATCGTCTTTGCGATGCCGGTCTCAAAAGTCTCCACCGGATACCAGCCCAATTCCCTGGCAATCTTAGACGCATCGATGGCATAACGCAAATCATGACCTGCGCGGTCTTTGACAAATGTAATCAGATTTCTGTTCTTGCCGGCAGGTCTTTCCAGTCTCTGGTCGAGCAAGTCACAAAGTAAGTGAACAATATCAATATTGCGCCATTCATTGTGGCCACCAATGTTGTAGGTCTCCCCTATTCTGCCCTGGTGCAAGACGACGTCTATTGCGCGGGCATGATCTTCTACGTACAGCCAGTCGCGAACATTCTCTCCCTTGCCATACACTGGTAATGGCTTTTCATGAATGATATTGTGCAACATCAGCGGAATCAGTTTTTCAGGAAAATGGTTGGGTCCGTAGTTATTACTGCAATTAGACAGGACCACAGGCAGACCATACGTATGCCAGTAAGCACGCACAAGATGATCTGAAGAAGCTTTGGACGCGGAGTAGGGAGATCGGGGATCGTAGGCGGTTGTTTCAGTAAACATGCCTCCTTCGAGAGGCAATGTACCATATACCTCGTCTGTTGAAACATGATAAAAACGCTTTCCGGAATATTCATTTCCCCAGTATTTTCTGGCGGCCTGCAGTAAATTTGCCGTACCCAATACATTCGTACGGATAAAAATCAAAGGATCAGTAATCGATCTGTCCACGTGCGATTCAGCAGCGAGATGTACTATATGCGTGATCGAATATTTGTCAAACAGACTTTCCACCAGCTCCGCATTGGTAATATCGCCCCTGACAAACGTATAATTACTCCTGGATTCAATATCTGTTAGGTTCTCCAGGTTTCCGGCATAGGTCAATGCATCAAGGTTGATGATGTGGTATTGCGGGTATTGACTCACCAGCCTGCGCACAACGTGTGAGCCTATAAAACCGGCTCCCCCTGTGATCAATAGATTTGTGCTCAAAATTTCATCCGTTTATCAATGAAAGAAATATGTTTATTCAGGATGCAGTGCTCTTTCGTCCGATGCTATCGTAAACAAAGCCTAAGGCCTCCATTTCCGCCACATCGTAGACATTCCTACCATCAAAAATAACAGGTGCATGCATCAATGACTTCATTTGGTCAAAGTCAGGATTCCTAAAGACTGTCCACTCTGTCACAATTGCCAGTGCATCAGCACCCTGCAAAGCTTCATATTCGTTTTCAGCATAGGAGATAGATTCGCCGAGTATTTTTTTTACATTGGCCATCGCTTCCGGATCATAAACCTGAATGGATGCACCCATTTCAAGTAAGCTGCGGATGATTGTCAGTGCCGGAGCTTCTCGGATATCGTCTGTATTGGGCTTGAATGCAAGACCCCAGACGGCGATCTTTTTGCCTTCCAGCCGACCTCCAAAATACCGATGGA
>JAJTEZ010000056.1 GCA_021298335.1 Saprospiraceae bacterium
GGTGTTTCAACATTTGCTCTGACTTCCAGCACTTTCACCTGGTCCACCAGTTTCATAAATTGCCCGTAGGACTCATTTTGGTCGATGTCGACAGAAACAAGGGGCATTTCACCTTGATACACATGACCTGAAGTACCGTTGAGGCTGATCCAGTCACCCTCTTTCAGCATTAGTCCGCTTTTGGTTTTCAGGGTACCGGATTCGTGGTTGATTTCGATTTCATTACAGCCTACGACGCAGCACTTTCCCCACCCACGTGCAACCAGTGCTGCGTGGGATGTCATGCCGCCTTTACTGGTCAGGATCGCTTTTGAAGCGTGCATGCCGTCCACGTCTTCAGGAGAAGTTTCGTCCCGCACCAGGATGACAGGGATTTTTTTTTCTGCCCATGCTACTGCCTGATCGGAGTCAAATACTATTCGGCCAATGGCGCCACCCGGTCCTGCCGGAAGTCCTTTGGCAATGGGTTTTGCTATTTTTTCAGCTTCCGGATCCAGGCGCGGAAGCAGCAATTCTACCAGTTGTTGGGGAGCCACTCTAAGGATGGCTGTCTCTCTGCTAATCAGGCCCTCCTGAAACATGTCGGCAGCCATTTTTACGGCAGCCAGGCCATTTCGTTTGCCAGTCCTGCACTGTAACATATAAAGGATTCCATTTTCAATGGTAAATTCGATGTCCTGCATATCGTGATAATGAAACTCCAGTTTTTTCTGGTAACGGTCCAGCTCCTCATACAGCCCGGGCATAAGCGACTGCAGCGTTTGCAGGTGACGGCTTTGGGCATTGGCTGAAAATGTATTGATGGGGGCGGGGGTTCGGATTCCGGCTACTACGTCTTCCCCCTGTGCATTCACCAGGTATTCGCCGTAAAAATGTGGATCACCGTTGCCCGGATTACGGGTAAAGGCCACTCCTGTCGCCGAATTATTGCCCATATTTCCAAACACCATAGCCTGCACATTCACAGCGGTGCCCCAATCGTCAGGAATTCGTTCGATGCGTCGGTACTCTACAGCCCTTTTGCCATTCCAGGATGCAAAAACAGCACCGATACCTCCCCACAGCTGGTCCATAGGATCTTCAGGGAATACAATTCCTAATTGCGTGTGAATTGTCATTTTAAACTCGCCCACCAGCCACCGTAGGTCTTCAGCAGAAAGATCAGTATCGCTGGCGTAATGCTTTTCTTCCTTCATTCGATCCATGATGTCTTCAAGAGTCCTGCGAATGCTCTTTCCGTTTTTTGGCTCAATGCCTGTTGCTTTTTCCATTACCACGTCTGCATACATCATGACAAGCCTTCTATAGGCATCATAAGCAAATCGTTCGTTGCCGGTCGCTTTGATCAAACCTTTTACTGTATCATCGTTGAGGCCCAGATTCAATACTGTGTCCATCATGCCGGGCATCGAGCGACGGGCACCGGACCGCACTGAAAGCAACAAGGGATTGGCAACATCTCCAAATGACTTATTCATGAGTTGCTCCATTTGGAGGAGAGCAGTATTCACCTCCTCCCGCAAAGATTCGGGAAGCACTTTACCATTGTCGTAGTACCATGTGCACACGTCTGTAGTGACTGTAAAACCTGGGGGAACTGGCAATAGTAAATCAGGGTGCCCTGCCATTTCGGCGAGGTTTGCTCCCTTGACTCCAAGTAAATTTTTCATGGATTCGTTCCCGTCTGCACGTCCGCCACCAAAGCTGTATACATATTTTTTTGCTGCCATGATATATTATTATGTTTAAAATCATGGCAAAGTACGCAAGAGAGCGTCAGAGAATGAGTGACAGCCATCATGGTGGGTGATGATTTGCGGTATGACTACAGGTTTCTTTTGTGTGGTATTTTCGTCAATATGAAATTAAAAATTCAAGAATAATGGCGCAATTCATCCCCTGATAAATCAATGATAGGTTACTTTTTTACAAAAAATGAGGATATATTTACATGTGTAATGAAAACGTACGAAAAAAAATAAACAGTTAAATACCAGTTCATGAAATCACTTCGGAAAGACTATTACTCCATCTGGGAGAAGGCATACCTCGAGTTGAACGACGCCCAAAAGCAAGCAGTAGATCAGACAGAAGGTGCAATTATGGCAATTGCCGGACCTGGGACGGGCAAAACGCAGTTGCTGGCAGTACGAATTGGGAAAATTTTACTTGAAACACAGACTGATCCACACAACATCCTTTGTTTGACGTACACTGAGGCCGGCGTTGTGGCTATGCGCCAGCGACTGGTCACATTGATTGGCCCGGAGGCATATAATGTCAACATTCATACTTTCCACGCCTTCTGCAATGCCGTCATCAGGGAGAACAGCCAGTATTTTGGACATTACCGGGATCTGCAGATCATTTCTGAACTGGAGGATATCGCAAGTTGTTGGATGACCTTCCAATGGACCATCCTTTAAAGCGACTGAAAGGAGAATTGTATCACGACACAAAACGATTGAAAAATCTGTTCAGCACAATGAAACAGGAGGGCTGGACACCGGATTACATGGAGGAGCAATACCACAGATATTGCGCGCTGTTGAAAGATCCGGCAACTGCAGGTCCGAATTTTATATATAAACGAAAATACACTGATTCAAAAACCGGCATTACATATCAGGCCGGCGATCTGAACCCCAAAACGGTGGCCAGTGAAATTGCAAAATATGACCTGTTGCTGCCTGCTGCACGGCTGATTGACACCTACAATGCCATGATGGCTAAAAACCAGAGATTTGATTATCAGGATATGATACTTTGGGTGTTGGAAAAATTTAGCCAGCATGAAGAACTCCTGGCCCGCTATCAAGAGAGATTTCAGTACATTCTTGTAGATGAATATCAGGATACCAACGGATCGCAGAATAAATTGCTGTTTTTGCTTGCAGAATTTTGGGAAGACCCCAACGTATTTATCGTAGGAGATGACGACCAAAGCATTTACCGGTTTCAAGGCGCCAACATGGACAGTATTCTGGAGTTTAAACAGAGGTTTCATCCCAGGGAAATCGTTTTGACGGACAATTACAGGTCAAGCCAGGTAATCCTGGATACCAGTAAAAAATTGATTGAAAACAATCAGGAACGGCTGGTCAATCAGTTTAGTCATCTTGTTAAGGACCTGGCAGAAAAAAGACGCGAAAAAGTTGATAATGCTCCTGCTCCCAGACTTCTTTCCTTTGTCAATGAAAGTCAGGAGGAGGCCTGGTTGATACACCAGATAGAAGAGCTGAAATCCCGTGGTGTGGAGCCCAAAAATATTGCCGTATTGTACCCTAAGCACCGTCTTGCCGACAATATGGTCCGGTATTGTACACAAAAGGGCATCGCGGTCAATGTAAAAAAGAGGGTTAATATTCTCAAAGAACGGGAAGTTGTTCAGTTGACAACCATTTTATCATACCTCTATGCGGAGTACAGCAAGCCTCATTCAGGAGAGGATAAGTTGTTTGAAATTCTCCACTACCATTGCTTTGCGCTTACTGCTCTGGACATTGCTTCAATCACAGTCTTCTGCCGGCGTCGCAGGGAGGATGACAAAGATGAACTGCGACAGTGGAGGAAGGTGCTGGCAGACGCAGACATGCTTTTGCAAGCGGGTGTAAAGGACGTGCAGGGGGTCATGAAGGTGGCGCAACTTCTTGAAGAATGGATTTCTGATATTCCAAATGTTACCGTGCAGACTCTGATTGAAAAAATTCTTTCTCTGAGCGGCATGTTGTCCTTATTGTTGCGGGGTGAAGATAAGGCCTGGAAATTACAGCTCGTTAATACATTTTTTGACTTTGTAAAAAATGAAGCAGCCAAATCGGGTGAGTTGCCGCTAAAAGATCTTCTCCACATGTTGCAGCTAATGGATGAGAACAAACTAGAGTTACCAGTGTCGAGGATCATTTCCAGCGAAAATGGTGTTAACTTTGTTTCAGCGCATTCAGCGAAAGGACTGGAGTTTGAGCATGTCTTTATCTTCAGGACAAATAGCAATCAATGGGAGAAAAAGCAGGGGAATAGTTCAAGTTTTTCCCTTGTCCCCACTCTCACGGCCAGCATGCATGCGGGAACGATCGAAGATGACCGTCGTCTGATGTATGTGGCCATGACCCGTGCAAAAACACATCTGACAATTACCTGGCCCATTGCCAGCGATGTGGAAAAATCGCTCGAACCATCCCGATTTGTTGCAGAAGTGACATCGCTGGATCATATCAAACCTGAAGTGGTATCAGAGGATTGGATGATTGCATACAAAGGAGAACTTTTGAATTATCAAATGGGCGATATGTCTTTGATTGACCATAGTCTCGTAGACCGGCTATTACAGAACTTTCGGATGAGTGCTACCTCACTCAACAAGTTTTTACGCTGCCGGTTGGCCTTTTATTTTGAAAACTTACTTCGGGTACCCATGGGCCGTAGTGCTTCTATGGGCTTTGGAAATGCGATCCATTTTGCATTGCAGTATTATTTTCAGGATTTTGAGAGTTCACAGCCTCGTTCGTTGCCGTCAGTCAACCGGTTGAATGAGTACTTTGCACAGGGTATGGACAGGTTTCGGTCACATTTTACCCAGACAGAATATGAAACCCATCTGTATTCAGGGACCAAGATTTTACAGGATTATTTCGACAAATATTCTCAGGAATGGTGGCTGGCGCGGGAGTACAAGCCTGAGGTCAGTATTGATCAAACGGAATATGAAGGCGTACCAATTTCCGGCCAGCTGGACCGGGTGAATATTTTTGATGATCACATTTCTGTCACGGATTATAAAACGGGAAAATACGATTCTAAAAAGCTGAAAGAGCCTGAGGATTCCGAATCTTTGGGTGGGGATTACTGGAGGCAGATCATTTTTTATCGCCTGTTGCTTGATGGTGACAGAAAGCACAAATGGACGATGAAAAAAGGTCGGTATGTTGGTATATCGGCCTAGCGGGGGGCTGCATCGACCACCGGGATTCCGATTTGAGATGCTGATTTCATCCAGGTAGACTTGGTATACACACTTCGGCCGTTTATATTTGTGTAAAATTACCCGTGATGAAAACCAAGTTTGAGCAACTATGCTCACTGCTTAATGAAAAAGACAAGGCACAGATTTTTACATTGATCCATACACGTTTTCTGGGTGGTCAGGATGAGCATGCCGCCTTTTTCAAACGGGTGATGCGCGAAAGGAAGCCATTTTCAAAAAATATTCCTGTACGTGAACGTCTGATTATGAGTGATTTGTATCAGATGATTGAAAAATGGTTGGTCATACGACTGGTGTTAAAAGATGACAATTCCTTTGATGGAAAGTTGCTGCAGTTTTTCAGGCAAAATGAAAACGAAAAGCTCTTTCGGGAAAAAATGGCAGATGCCCGCAAGAAAACCCACATAGAAGGAATTCAAAATTCGGCCTTTTATGAGCGAATGGGAAATCTCTTGTACGAACAATGGGAATTTGATCAGCTGCACAACAGGTTTTCAAATGCGGAGGCAGAAGAGATTCAACGCTACAAAGAAATCGCTTCCATCAGTAGGCAGCTAATGGAAACAGTTACTTTGGTACCGCAGGCAGCCCTGATATCCCGCGAAATTGATACATCACTCACTGACCACCTGATGCCATACGTACAACAAAAAGGATATCTGGGCATACCCTGTATAGCATTGTATTACTATGCCCTCCATATGATCCGGTATCCGGAAGACGAGGAATGGTTTTATCGGTTTAGCAACGAACTTGATCAACATAAGCAAGTTTTTCCAAAAGAAGAGCTGAAAACATTATACTTCCAGGCCATCAATTATTGTATTCGCCGGCACAATCTTGGGGATAATAACTACAGCCGTCGACTCCTTGAATATTATAACTTACAATTTTAACATGGCCAACATCTTTTATGCCCAGAAAAGGTACGATGAAGCTATTGAGTCATTGCAGGATGTGGAATTTGAAGATCACCTGTCGAATTTGTTTGCCAAGACCATTCAGCTAAAAATTTATTATGAAACGGGCTCAGACCGATTGCTGGATGCCCATCTGGATGCCATGCAGGTATACCTCACCCGAAAAAAAATCATTGGCTATCATAAAAACAATTACGCCAAAATCATCAAATTTACACGCAAACTAATCCGGCTGAACCCATTTGACCAGAAGGCAAAGTCCGCATTGCTCGAACAGATCCGACAGGAAAAATTGATTCCGGACCGGGAATGGTTGCTAAGGGAGGTGGAACATAAAAAGTAAGTACATGACACAATTGAAGTTAATGACAATGGGTTGGGTGTTTTTATTCATTTTATTGAGTAATTGTCTTTTTTCTCAGTCATCCCCGATCCCTGTATTTACAGCAGGAAATTTTGGATCATCTGCCTGGCGTATTCCTGCCCTAGCAGTGGCGGGGGACACCCTGATTGCGCTGGCTGATGCACGACGAAATGGCAATGGCGATCTGCCGAACAATATTGATATTATTGCACGTACAAGCACTGATGGGGGAGTTTCCTGGTCTGAACCTGTGGTGGTTGCCGACTTTGGCGAATCAGGCGCCAGTGACCCTGCCATCGTTTATCATCAAAATTCCGGGCAAGTAGTGTGCCTCTTTGCATCACACAAAGGTTTGTTTCAATCGACCCCTTCAGACCGTATCCGGATCCAGATGAGCCGCAGCAACAACGGAGGGAGATTCTGGTCTGTACCACAGGATATTTCCGCACAGATTTATCAGGAAGGCTGGCATGCAGCTTGGGTTGCCTCTGGTACAATCCACATGACTCCTACTGGCAGACTGATGGCGGCTATAGGCGTGCGGGAAACTGCTGCTGCCACTATTTCCAATTTTATGATTTACAGTGATGACCAAGGGACTCACTGGCAGACCGCACCCGGCAGGGCATGTATTGGTGGCGATGAAGCAAAAATGATGACACTTCGGGACGGAAAAGTCCTGATGCTGATCAGGTCACGCGGCCAACGGAAAGCTGTGTACTCGAATGATCAGGGCCTGACTTGGACAGCGCCGCAAGATGTGCCGGCACTTGTAGAGCCGGCAGTGAACGGAGATTTGATCAGACATTGTTATCCCAGCATTAAGGGAAGAAATAGCGAAGGACCTTTGCTGTTTTCCATTGCTTCACATCCTTCAGAGCGTAGAAACATGACAGTGTTCGTCAGTTACGATGAGGGACTTTCCTGGAATCAAGAACGTATCGTTTTTTCCGGAGCATCTGCCTACTCTGCATTGGCTGTGTTGTCGGATGGCAGTATCGGAATTCTCTATGAAAATGGGGAAAAGAATCAGTATGACTTGGTATTTGAACGGTTTTTTCTTAGTGGTGGCGAGAAATGAAGAAGCCATAAATCCGGGCATCTATCACTGCCAATTTCTGAATTTCCTTTATCTTACCTGCGTAAATTTTTCCAATCATGATAAATCATGTTGAAGCCGCGATTCAGGCAATGGCAATCCATTTTATTGGCAACAGGGCAGAAGGAGAAGACATTGGATATTCTGCAGCGCTGGCCGATACAACTGATCCGGCACTTGAAGCCACATTGGTTCGGTTTATGACACGGTCATTTCGCGACCCGGAATTTTTTCAGTTTCACTATCCCACCGGATAGCTCGAACTTAATGCCATTTATAATTGTGTGGCAAATATTTTTGATGACCCGAGATCATTGCACGAACAATCGGTGCATATTGGTCGACAACTTTATGACAAAACCCCTCAGGAGGGTGCAAGGCCAGGCTATCTTATGGTTTCATACCTGACAAACCTTTTGATTGATGACGAAATGTGCCATGCAGTATCCATCATAAAAGTTGAAAGTAATGATTCATTTTTCCAGATCGGTGAAGAGGGAGGTCAGCGAAATATCTGGCAGCTGCAGGGCATTCCGGCAAGTAAAATTGACAAGGGTTGTCTGATTTTTGACCTGGACCGGGAAGAGGGATTCCGCATAGTGAATATTGATCAAAGTCAAAAAAATAAAGACTCTTTGTATTGGCGAAACGACTTTTTGAAACTGACTCCACGTCATGACGAGTATCACCAGACCAGACACTACATACAAGCCACAAAGCAGTTTATTCAGGAACGCATGCCCAAGGAGTTTGAGACAGACAAGGCTGATGAATCAGCTGCTATGCAGCGTTCCTACGATTATTTTAGTAAAAATGACCAATTTCAGGCACAGGAATATGCGGTGCGTGTATTTGAAAACGACAAGGTAGTGGATGCGTTTAAGGAATATACCGATGAATACAGCCGGGGTAAGTCAATGCCGCTGGATGATGTTTTTGACATTTCAGAGTCGGCTGTCAGGAAGCAATCCAAAGTGTTTAAGAGTATCATCAAACTGGACAAGAATTTTCACATTTACGTGCATGGCGACCGAAATAAAATTTTGAAGGGTACGGATGAGGAAGGGAAAAAGTATTATATCCTTTATTACGATACTGAAATGTAATGAAGATAGAAAATTGGTAGGCGATTAGCTGCGCTGATCTCTGAGGTAGGGGCATCAAAGTCTCCATTGAACGCTTTGCTGCTCAAAGCTTTTTTCATTATACAAAAACCCACCTTCAAGCATAGCTTGGGTGATGAAATACGTGTGGGATTAGCTGTGCTGATCCCTGAGGTGGGGGGCATCAAAGTCTCCATTGAACACTTTGTTGCTCAAAGCTTTTTTCATTATACAAAAACCCACCTTCAAGCATAGCTTGGGTGGGTTTTTGTATAATGAAAAACCCGGCAGAGCCGGGTTCAATGTAGACTTTGGCGGAGAGTGAGGGATTCGAACCCTCGATACCCTTTTGAGGTATACACACTTTCCAGGCGTGCTCCTTAAACCACTCGGACAACTCTCCCACGCCGCAAATGTTGAAAAAATACGTCGAATATCAAACTAATTTCTTTCATTTAAATACTCATTATACATAGTTGGCTGTATTACAGCTGAATTTCTGAAAATTTCACCTGTTATGTGCCAAAAAGTGCCCGCGCATTTTGGGAGGTGACTTCTCCCACATCTTCCACAGAAACATGCAGCACCTCTGCAAGATGACGGGCTACATGAAGGATCCAGGCACATTCATTGCGCTTACCCCGATGTGGTACCGGGGACTCAGGTATGGAGCATCGGTTTCCAGCACGAGTTTTTCCATGCCGGTGGCAGCAAAAACGGGGCCCATTCCCGCATTTTTATAAGTGATTACCCCACCCACTCCCAGGTAAAACCCCAGGCTTATTGCTTTTTGAGCCTGTTGTAATGAACCATTAAAACAGTGAAATATACCCTTCAGTCGACCATCCTGCATCTCATCTACCATACTGATAGTGAGATCCAGCGCTTCGCGGGAGTGGATAGCAACTGGCAATCCCGCTTCTCTGGCTATTGCAAGTTGTGTGCGAAAGACGTGAACTTGTTCTTCTGCAAAGGTTTTATCCCAATACAGGTCTATGCCGATTTCGCCCACGCCATAAAAACCTCCCTCGCCCAGGTATTTTTCAACCAGCGCTAATTCTTCAGCCCAGTTTTCTTTTACGTAACAAGGATGTAATCCCATCATCGGGCGGCACTGAGGAAAGGAAGATGCCACATCAAGCATTGGCCGGATAGAAGTACTGTCAATGTTGGGCATGTAAATCATACTGACACCGGCTTCATGTGCACGGTGGATCGTTTCTGCAAGATCTACATTGAATTCCTCGCTGTAAATGTGAGCATGCGTATCAATAAACATTACTTTTACACTTTGATTTTAATTCTGTGGCAAAGAAACAAAAATATTATGTGGTTTGGGTGGGAAAAGTCCCGGGCGTCTATCTGAACTGGAAGGAATGTGAAGCCCAGATCTCGGCATTCCCAGGTGCTAAATATAAAGGGTTTGATACCTTGGAGGAGGCGGAGAAAGCATATGATAGTCAGTTTTCCAGCTATATTTCCTTTGCGGGAACCGTTGAAAAAAAAATATTAAAACAGCCGGCTTCCGCCATTATCAAAGACAGTATCAGCGTAGATGCAGCCTGCTCCGGAAATCCCGGAATCATGGAATATAGGGGGGTACACACAGCAACAGGAAGGCAACTTTTTCATCAGGGACCCTTCCCCAGAGGCACAAATAATATAGGAGAATTCCTGGCAATTGTGCATGGTCTGGCTTATTTGCAGCAACACCAGAAGTTTACCATGCCCATCTATACAGATTCAGCAACTGCCATCAGCTGGATCAAAGCCAAAAAAGCCAGAACACAATTGTCACCTGACCTTAAAAGTGCTGCCTTATTTGATATGATTAGCAGGGCAGAAGACTGGTTGAAGAACCACACATGGAAAAATCCCATCATCAAATGGGAAACAAACTCCTGGGGAGAAATTCCGGCAGATTTTGGAAGGAAATCTTAAGCAATAGCTGCACGAGTTTTGAGAATCATTTATTCATCTACACGTTTTATGTAGCATTAAACTAGCTTTAAGCTATGAGTTTAACTACACAAAAGATCATAACTGATGTTTAAAAGTCATTCATGAAGTCTTTTTCTTCGTGGCCATTGTCCTGCAGGTGGTAAATTGCCAGAATTCCTATAGCGACCAATCCTAAAAGACCGACGGCGAATGATAAGATGATGTCCTGCATAAGGCTTGGTTTTGGTATTATCGAAATGTGTTTAACAAATTTGAAAAATAAACAAAGAATATAGATACTCCACAAAACAACCTACACGTAAACGCTGTCACTACATTAATTTGATATATTTTTCATGTTGTAAAATTAGACAAGGTTTAAGGATATTTCTTGTCATTAGATAAAATATATTGAATTTGGGTAATGACTTACATTGCATTCCATGCAATTTGATAATTTTGATGACGTTTTGGATTTGTGATATCCAAAATGGCTGTTTGTATGCTTTTAAATGTTCTCATTAGTCTTGTTCTTTTTCTGGCAGTTGCATTTAGTTATGTACTGATTCAGTTATACAGGACGCACCAGGAACTAGAAATAAAATCGGCAATCAGCTACTTTTCATCCATACTATACAAACATAATAATATTGATGATCTTTTATGGGAAGTGGTTAGGGAATCCATTTCACGTCTCAAGCTGGAAGATTGCGTAGTTTATATCCTTGACCCTGGCAAGGAGAATCTTGTTCAAAAAGCGGCCCTTGGTCCTAAGGCGCCAGATGGGGAGCATACAATTCTCAATCCGATAATGATACCATTGGGCCAAGGCATTGTGGGTAGTGCCGCGTTATATGCTAGAACGGAAAACGTACCTGACACTACAAAGGATCCGAGGTATATCCTGGACGACAACTTCAGGTATTCAGAAATGGCAGTCCCCATACATTTCAATGGTGAGGTTCTTGGCGTGATAGACAGCGAAAACAGTAAGAAAAGTTTTTTTACCACTAAGCATCAGCAAATTCTGGAAGCAATTGCTTCGATCACAGCGCAGAAAATCAGACAATTTAAAGATGAACAACTGCTTTCAGAGCAGCAATTGATTATCACCCAGAAAAACTCTTCCATCCTGGAATGGAAGCTGCAAGCATTGCAAAATCAGATGGACCCACATTTCATCCTCAATGCGATGAACAGCCTGCAATCCTTAATTTTGAGCAACAACATAGACAAAAGCATTTTCTATGTTTCAAAATTTTCAAAAATTCTTCATAAGATCTTTAAGCAAAGTGAAAACCCGGGCATTTCTGTTGCCAAAGAAATCGAATTTGTTCGGGAGTACATTCAAATGGAAGCTCTCAGGTTTACCAAGCAAATCGATCTCTCACTTATCATTGATCCGATGCTGAATCTGGACGACATAAACATACCTACTTTTATTTGTCAACCAATCGTAGAAAATTCCATTTGGCATGGATTTGCAAAGAAAACAAGTGATTGTGTCATCACGATCACCATTCAATGGGATGCGGAAAAAAAAGGCGTTTTATTTGAAATACACGACAATGGTGGAGGGTATAAACCAAATGAAAGCCCTTTGGGAAAGATGAAATCAGGGCGGGGAATGAATCTCATCACCCAGCGCCTGCAAATCTGGGGCATATTAAACGACACCGAAAACTGGATCAGGCAAAATCAGTCTGTAGAATCCGGATACACTGTAGTACTCTTTTTTGGACTTAACATGGAAAATGATGATTAAAGTATTTTTGCTCGATGATGAGAAGCTGGCTCTTCAGTCTCTGCGCTTGTTGATTACACGCTACATTCCTGAACTTGAAATCGTCGGAGAATCACAGTTTCCGGAAGAGGCAATAAAAGAAATACAGGAATTAAAGCCTCAAATCCTCTTTACAGATATCCGAATGCCTGGAATGACAGGAATTGAGTTGTTACTCCATTTGCAAAACTGGAACGGCAGTGTGATTTTTACCACCGCATATTCGGATTATTCCATCCGTGCACTTCGCCTGGGGGCCCTCGATTATCTGCTCAAACCCATAGACCCCAATGAACTCAAACAGGCGATTGAACGCTGGAAAGAAAAAATTGCTGAAGAGAAGCCGGATTATTCCCAGCTTGCTGAGAGTTTGGCAGAAAAAAACAGACGAAATCTGCGTCTGGAAATTAAAGTCAATGAAAAACGATTTTATGTGCCAGTTTCAGATATTGTTTACATCGAAGGCGACAGAAATTATTCGCGCATTTATTTCGCCAACAAGACCACGCAATATGTCTCTAAAACCATGCGTCATTACGAAGAATTGCTTGATTTTAAGCCATTTATGAGGATCCACACGTCCTACCTGGTGAATCTGGACTTTGCAGACAGGATCATGGCTGGAAATGTACTCGTCCTCAAGGACGAAACTGAACTCCAGATCTCCCGGGATAAAAAAGAATCTCTAATTCATTTTCTTCAGAACCCCGAAAACTTTTAACGCAGCCACTAATATTCTTCTTGACTGCTCAGTATTCAAATGCCAACCCGGATTTTTGTCTGATACCCCCAGATCCAGGTAATTTTTAAGACCATTTTTTAATCTCATAAATAAGAAATATGCAATTACTGGAAGATGAAATTTCTATACTCGAAGGGTACAGTAAGCAAGGAGAAAGTTATTCGGACGGACAAAATCGCTTTGGTTGGCGAAATCCCATTCGCCATGACACGGGAAACATCCTGCGTATCCTTGCTATGGCTTCCAAGGCTGGCAGAATACTCGAAATTGGCACAGGACATGGACTCTCTACCTTGTATCTGGCCTCCGGATTATCACCGGAGAAAGAATGGACATTTGATACGATAGAACTGGATGCAGCAGTGGCAGGCACGACACAGGAAAGAATGGATAAGTTGCAGTTACCTGTCAATGTGTTGCAGGGCGATGCACTCGACGTAATCGATCAACTTTCGAATACTTACCAACTGGTATTTTTAGATGCACAAAAGAGCCATTATCACCCTCAGCTATTGGCCCTGCTTCAAAAAAATCTCATAGGCAGCGGAACAATCCTGCTTGCCGACAATGTGATCGACCGCCAATCTGAATGTCAGTCTTTTCTGGATTGGTTTGTTGTACACCGGAAACATCATTATATTCTACCCACTGAATGTGGTCTGCTTGTAGCAATCTTGTAATCGTTATGGATAAGTCGCACAATCAAAAGAAACTTCTCACTTTTGAGCCTCTGAGCCAAATCAGCTCTGAAGGTTTTTTGTGCACACGCCAGGGCTCGTTGACTTATCCTCCGTTTTACAATCTGGCACTCACATCTACCTTGACTCAATCATGGGATACTCAACCGAATGATATTTTTGTCTGTACTCATCAAAAAGTAGGGACACACCTCACTAAAAAATATGTTGTAGAAATTCTGAGGACTACTCACCCACTTCCAGTGCTACACCCAATGGCAAACGGAGATATAGGACATGGCGCGGTTCCCTGGCCTGAAGTGCTGATCTCTCAACATGGGGAGGATGCATTCCGGGATTTTATTGCCTCTACGGAAAACACACCCAGAGTGTGGTATTTGCATAATTATAGCAATGCTCTTCCATTCAGAAGCATTCATCCGGACTCAAAATTTATTTACACCTTCCGGGATCCCCGAGGCGCAGCCGTATCGCAATATTTTTTTTACTGCGGTCATCCAAATCTGGAGGTAAATCCACAATTGTCCATAGACAATTTTCTGAGTCTTTTTTTGAATGGAAAGTTATATTTTGGTGACTATCATCAGCATGTTCTGGACTGGCTCAATGGATGCCACGGTGCAATTGCTTCAAAACAGTTGCTTTGTATGCGTTTCGAGGATCTGGTAACAGATAAAATCAATTCCGTTCAAAAGATCGCTGCCTTTCTTTTCCCACACATTGCGCTCGATGAACACATGACAATGGCAATCTCAAATACCACAGAGTTTGAAACCATGAAGCAGAGCCTGACTCACACTCCTGGTTCGTTTCACTTCAATCCCTCTACCTTTTTTCGGGCAGGGACCACCGACGACTGGAAACAACACCTGAATGCAAGGCAGCAGGAAACTATCGATGCGAAAACAAGGTCCTGCTGGGGAGGGCAAGATCTTTCCTGTCCTCAATTGTATTTTGAACAACAAAGTCTTTAATATGACTCACAACCTCATTTACGATGTCAGGGAAATACTGGTCAGGGACCTTGGATTTCTGGCCACCCGTGTCGAAAAAACACCTGAACACCTTCTTTGGGAGTCAATGCCCGGAGTGACAAATCCCTTGGGCACTCTTGTGATGCACCTGTGTGGTAATTTACGCCATTTCATTGGTCAGGCCCTGGGAAATGATGGCTATCATCGCAACAGAGATGCAGAGTTTGCACGTCACCCTTTATCGAAACAACAGCTACTGGATGAAATCCAAATCACACGAGAATCGGTTTTCGATGTGTTGGATAAGCTTTCCTTCAATGATCTTTCTGCAGAAATGCCAGACACCCCACCTCAGCATCAGGGCAGAACGATTGGATTCTTTCTGATACAGTTATGCTGCCACCTTTCCTGGCATCGGGGCCAAGCCGATTACCTCGCCAGAATTCTAGGTGAAAAGTAAACCAATTCTGTAATTGTCGATTGGTCACCCGCACATGCTGCTTTGTTTGGTAAAGGGTGCGGTGTGGCGTTTTTCCGTTAGCCGAAGGCGTTCATCCCCGTTACATCCATACCTGTGATCAAGAGGTGGATGTCGTGAGTTCCCTCGTACGTCACCACCGATTCAAGGTTCATCATATGGCGCATGATGGGGTATTCTCCAGTGATTCCCATGCCTCCGTGCATTTGCCTTGCTTCCCGCGCGACTTCAAGCGCCATGTGTACATTGTTGCGCTTTGCCATTGAAATCTGTGCCGGACTGGCTTTTCCTACATTTGCTAATGTTCCCAGCCTCCAACATAAAAGTTGGGCTTTCGTGATTTCAGTGATCATCTCTGCCAGCTTTTTCTGCGTTAACTGAAACTGTCCCAGTTTTTTGCCAAACTGCTCCCTCTCTTTTGAATACCTCAATGCTGAATCATAACAGTCCAGTGCCGCTCCCACAGCGCCCCAGGCAATTCCGTACCTCGCCTTTGACAGGCAGCCCAGTGGACCCTTGAGGCCTGCAACATTGGGGAGCAAATTGGACTTGGGTACTCTGACATCCTCAAACACCAATTCACCAGTGACAGATGCGCGGAGGCTCCATTTTCCATGAATCTCAGGTGCTGAAAATCCTTTCATATCCTTTTCAACAATCAGCCCGCGAATGACACCTTCTTCGTCTTTTGCCCAAACTACGGCAATATCCGCAACAGGAGAATTGGTAATCCACATTTTCGCACCATTCAGGATGTAGGCATCGCCATCATCTTTTATGTTTGTGACCATTCCGCCCGGATTTGAACCATGGTCCGGCTCTGTCAATCCAAAGCAACCTATAAACTCTCCGCTACCCAGTTTGGGAAGATATTTTCTTTTCTGCTCCTCATTACCGTATTTATAAATCGGATACATCACCAAAGACCCCTGCACTGACGCCATAGATCTGATGCCAGAGTCTCCGCGCTCAAGTTCCTGCATAATGATACCATAGGCAATTTCATCCATTCCTCCACCGCCGTATTCCTGAGGAAGACTGGGTCCAAATGCGCCAATTTCTGCCAGTCCCTTGAATAAATGGGTTGGACAGGCAGCCCTGTTCGCGTAATCTTCAATAATGGGGCTCACCTCTTGTTTGACCCAATCCCGCACTGCATCACGAGCCAGGAGGTGATCTTCCTGCAATAACTCATCGATACCGTAATAATCATGGTGTTCGTACAAATCCGTTTTTGCGGATGCTTTTTGGTTACTGTTCATAAGATAGGGCTTTGTATTTAACAGCAAAAGTACAGCAAGATGGGGTATTTTTTGGTACATCCGACAAGAAAAAGCTCTATCTTGTGCATTTGAAAAAGCGTTGGATTGATTGAGCCTGTATTGAGGATTCAATACGAATGTTCTGACGATGAATGATTATAAATCTAATGATGCAAACAAGAATCGCGGTTGAAGGCGCTGCATTTTTTGCTTATCATGGCTATTACGCTGGTGAAAACAATTGTGGCCAGCATTTTGTCGTCGATGCTGAAGTGATTTTGGATGGCTGGCCAGAGGAAACTGCTGAGTTGTCGGCGACCATAGACTATGCCACACTGTACAAATTTTGCGCGGAGGAAATGGAAAAAACCACGCCTCTACTGGAAACAGTTGCGGCTCGTTTGATACGCAGGATTACTACCGAATTTCCAGAAGCAAGGTCGGGGAAAGTGACTATCTCCAAATTGCAACCACAACTGGGAGGCAAGGTGGGGCGCACAATAGTTGAGGTTTCATTCTAGTGCATTGTCAACACCTACTGGTGCCAACTGCACCACCAACCCATCCAGCTGTGCATTGATTTTAAGTTGGCAGCCCAGCCTTGAATTTTTTTTGACGAAAAAAGCCTGATCGAGCATATCCTCTTCATCTTCTGAGGGCACCGGCAGATCGTGACCACTCAACACATACATGTGGCATGATGCACATAAGGCCATCCCGCCGCATGTGCCTTCCACGGGCAATTGATACGATTTACAAATCTCCATGAGATTTAAAGCCATATCCGTAGGGGCTTCCAGCAAATGAGACTGACCTTCCCTGTCAATCACTGTGATTTTGACATCCATCTGTTCCGCGTTTGCAATTCAAAAATAAAAGAACGATTACTATCAATTTGTTTACAAAACTTTGGGTTTATGTAGCCAAAATGAAAATCTGACCAATAGATTCCCCCGTAACCTTCCATATTTTCAGCTATTTACCCGTATATTTGTTTATGACACTGATGGAAAGGACCCCGAGTGAGGCGATGTTGGTTGCATAGTATTAGTTACGTAAGAACTTCCAATAGGTGTTTGTAGTGAAGCAAACAAAGAATTACACATTCAAAGCAGACAAATGAAGCATTTTTTTCTGGCGGGCATGTTGCTACTCTGTCTCTGGACTTCAAACCTGCATTTTGTCCTGGGACAACAGAAAATGGCTTTTGCTTCATGGATAAATACCCACGAGCATTGGATGGAGACCGGCGGTAGGGTTCGGCATGACTCGGTACCCGTTCCAAAAAAAACAACCGTCAATTACTGGTCACCCTTAGCGGATATGCTGGCTATCAATTTGACCATCAACAGATACGATGTCTATGTCCGCCAAAGAAGCTGGGCCGACGTCACTCCGGACTCCTGGAGGGAAAATGTGCAGCGGGGATTCCTGACCGACGGCGATGGTTTTTCGACCAATTGGTTTGGTCATCCTTATCACGGAGCACTGTTTTACAATTCAGCCCGGCTACATGGTGTACCTTATTCTCTGACTTTTCCTTATATCCTAGGAGGAAGCCTGATGTGGGAATACTTTGGGGAAACTGAACCACCCAGTGAAATTGATGTCTTTACGACCAGCCTCGGAGGACTTTTTCTGGGTGAAGCCACTTATAGATTAGCCGATTACCTATGGAATTATCCAAATGCAGGCGGGAAGCGATGGCCTCGTAATGTTGCAGCAACGGTCGTAAATCCAATAGCTGCGATTCACCGCTATGCTCTCCGACGGCCAATCCCGCTGTCCCGACAGTCGTACATACCCGTTTCAGTACAGGTATTGTCGGGAGTAACCATCCCTTCGGGAATGCCTGGGCAGATGAATTCTGGTTTTACCTTGCAGGCAGATCTGGTCTACGGTCAGAAAATGCAACATTTGCAGTCACACTTTCAGCCGTTTGATGCATTTAATATTCACGCCTGGCTTCATTTTACTGAAAACGAAAAAGGAACAATTGTGCCGTATTTCAATCTGATGTCACAGGCTACTATTTTGAGCACTAAGGTGTTGCAAAAATCCGGATATTCCCAGATGGTCAGCTTATCGCAGCATTACGATTTTATCCACAATGATGTGTTTAAAATAGGATCTGTGGTGGTAACAGGCGACTGGGATGTTGTGAGAAAATTTGACAAAGGAGCTCTTGCTTTTTCGGCCAGACTGGGTCTTGTTTTGTTTGGCAGTGGAAATTCTGAACAGGTGACACCCGTTTATCCGGACATCTTCCCTTATTTTGAACGGGATTACATTTATGGCCAGGGATATCTTGGGGAGTTGGAATGTGCTGCGGCTTTCGGAAATGCAGGAAGTTTTTCAGGTAGTTTGCACCATTTCGTTATATACTCAAGAGCCGAACCCACTGGGAGGGAAAATCTTACTTTCAGCAGATGCAGGTACCTCATTCCTGTGTCTAAAAGAATTAGTGCAGGTATACAATATGACTACTACTTTAGAAATGCGGGTTATTATCTGACAAAAGGATATGTTACACAACAAAAAGGCCATCAAGAAATGAAGTTGATTGTGGGTTATGCCCTCTAATTCAGTCAGAGTACCTTAACATGGCAGCAACTTAGCCCACGGGAGGACAAATTTAGATTCATCCAAGGCCACCTCAATACCCTTATAAAGCCTATTAGCTTTGCATAGGATGAAACAGAGCAGAAAAAAAATTATTTTGCTGACCTTTCTTTTTCCTCCAGCTCACGGATGTTCTCCTTCACTTCAGAGTGGATGTTGTTTTTGGCATTGTTGAACTCCCTGATGCCGCTACCCAAACCACGCATTAGTTCGGGAATTTTCTTACCCCCGAAGAAAACCAAAATAATCAATCCCAGCAACATGATTTCGCCGGTACCAAAATTGCCTAAAAAAAGTGGTGACATGTGATCAAAGTTTAAAGTGCAAAGATACTATATTTTTTTGATTCCTGTCAATGAGGGAAATCACCATCGGTTGATTTGGCCTATCTTGAAGGCTTATATCTTGATTTTTCCAATAGCAGCTGGCCATCGTGTATTGCCAAAAGTTCTGTAATTGAAGTCTTGGGGAATCGTTCCATGTATGCGATTACAATCTTCCAACCTAGAAAGGCAGCTGTGCGTCCCGGCGCTTCCTCAGGCATACCGGCACTGGAGGGGGCCGGATAAACATACTTCGCGATCTTAACGGGACTGGTCTCAAAAAATAACTTTTCATCGAAGAAAAAAGACCACATCTGCAATTCATTTTTTTCACACCAGTCAAGCTGAGACTGGCTGTATTCTGTAATGATGGAGTCGGGTGTTTCCGGCATGACCAGTTTCAGAAGATAGATTTTTTTACCTTCATACACCATTTGGTCTATCAGGCGGCTCCCTTGTGGGGTGCCCATTTGATCACTGAGAATCGTTTCCGCCACTTTTCTGGTGAGGTGATCTTTGTTCCACGACCTGGTGAGATAGTCTGAAAAGGCTGTATTGTCAGGATTCAGCCTTTTGTAAGGAATCGCAGGATGTAGCAACATATCCAGTCCGATACCTATGCCGTCCCGACGCTTGTTTGTTTCCTGAAAGATAAATGATTGCATGGCCATTCCGGACAGACACGTGTATATTGCCGGCAATGGCAGGGTGTCGGGAAAATAGTATTTCAAATAAGCAAAGAGCTCATCAAGTTGTTTTTGTTGTTTTGTCAAATCGTCGAATTCTTCAGCCACTTTTTGAGTTATCATGGTGAGCGTGGTATCCGATTTCCATTCCGCCATCACTGCCAGGACGCTGTCTGTATTCTCCGGATGAGTGAGTTGTAAAATATGTCTGAAATATATTTCTGAGAAGGCCGGGTAAGTTTTCATTAAATTTCTGATGCAGGTGGTGTCCTGACAACTTGCCAGCATCTGGTCAAACCGAATGATTTCTGCTGGAGCCTGAATGCGTGAAATATCGGGTTTATCTGACTGACGACATGAAAAGAAACAAGCCAGGCAAAGAAGAATGGCGACAAGGCGGAAATGCTTCATTTTATTTTTGATATCTACGTGGTTGTTAACGCAAACACTTTCGAGATGTTCAATACCACTCAATTACCTAACTGATGCTGTTGGGAATTTTCAGGAATTATCCCAAAAGAAACGCCATAAAGGTCTACTTTTGCATCAACATAGGTATTATTAAACTTTATCAGTATCATGAGAAACCTTTTTACCATAATCCTCGCATCTTTTGTTTTGGGGATGTTTGTTTCCTGTGATTCACAGACTCTAAGCACACGCGTAAACAAGCCGACCGCAATGGGAAGAATCAACCAGATTGTGGTCATCGCTGATGAAGCAATGCAAAAAAGCGTCATTTCGGATACACTTCAATATTATTTTGAGTCGGCTTACCCGGTAATGCCTGCTGAAGAGCCTACCTTT